>JBBSHC010000061.1:0-9750 GCA_038253425.1 Leptolyngbyales cyanobacterium
GCCACTCTTCACTACCAAGATGACCCGCCCGAAAAAGCACTCGGTCTGGATCAGACTGGCTCCAACCCAACAGTACTGCGTTGGTATACGAGATATTCGTTGGCGCGAGTGTAATGGCTCGATTGGATGAGCGATCGACCACCACTGCGTAATCGGACGCCAGATCGGAACCAAAAAGCGACTCAAATGCTCGCGCTAATAAGCGATCGCCTGTTTCTGACCAGGATAAAGGAATCATCATAGAAATTGTCCCCGTCAAGTCAGGCTCCCCATCCAAAAAGGGATTGCCAGCCAGCGGTGATGTTGGTGTTACCACCTGCAAATCGCCCGTTGTCAGCGTTTCGATAAAGAGAATGCTGCTTAAGCAACTCTGCCAAAACTCTGGCTGCACCTGCATTTGAATGCGACTGTAGGCAGCATACTGGCGATCGGGCGATAGCAGCGATTGACTGCGATAGTAATGCGTTGTCGCTTCATTCACTTGCTGATCGGATCGGGGGTCACTAAACGCCGCTAAATTTGCCAAAACCCAGTTCCACGGAATGGGGTGTGGGCTATTCAAGGGATCAATCTGTACCGACGGCTGAGACATGCTGCGATCGCTCAAAAAAATTTGTCAAAATTTGTCAAAACAGGTTTTTGCCTACCCCTGACCAAACCGGAGCAAGCCGTAAAGCATTTACTGTAGAGATCCAAAGCTTTGTCACTAAGAAGTTACGAAAAACCTTGGTCAAACCCTTAGCCAGATACCATTTTCTACGGGTATAGCAGCCAACGTTAGCGAACGCACACGGTTTTGCCAAGTCCCTAAGAAGCTTAATTTTTGCCTCTAAGCGAAAGAACAAAAGGCAATGCTAAGAACGTCTTTACGCTCTTTGTTATTTATTTTTATCCTTCATCCTTCATCCCTCATCCTTCATCCCTCATCCTTCATCCCTTTCCCTTTTCCATGAACATCATCTTCTTCGGCACGCCTACTTTTGCAGTTCCTAGCCTGGAGCGTTTGTTGGCTCATCCAGCTTTCGATGTTTTAGCGGTCGTCACTCAACCAGATAAACGGCGGGGACGGGGTAATCAACTGACTCCTTCACCGATCAAAGCGATCGCGCAGGCTCACGACCTGCCCATCTATCAGCCTCGACGCATCAAACAGGATGAGGAAACCTTAGGCAAGCTGCGGGCAATCCAGGCTGATGCTTTTATAGTCGTCGCTTACGGACAAATTCTTTCCCAGACAATTCTCGATTTGCCGCGTTTAGGCTGCATCAACGCTCACGGCTCGATCTTGCCGCAATACCGGGGTGCCGCACCGATTCAATGGAGTTTGTATCATGGTGAGGCGGAAACGGGCATTACCACCATGCTGATGGATGCAGGGATGGATACGGGACCGATGCTGCTCGAAGCACGTACCCCGATCGCTCTTTTAGATAACTTCTACGACCTGGCAGACCGTTTGGCGCAACTGGGAGCAGATTTGTTGATCGAGACGTTGCAAAAGTTAAATCAGCAAGCCATTCAGCCCAGACCTCAAGATGATGCTCAGGCAACCTATGCACCATTAATCAAAAAAGAGCATTACTGGCTGGACTGGTCACATAGCGCGATCGCCCTTCACAATCAAATCCGAGGCTTCTTCCCTGCGTGCAGTGCTACCTTTCGCGGTGAAGCGATCAAAATCATGGCGACTGCCCCTCTTGCTACAAGTTATGGGGCGCAATTACCAGCCGAATTAAGCGCGATCGCTCAGGATTGGTCACCGAGAACGACATTGCCAACTCAGCCTGGAGCAGTGGTTGGTGTGGTCAAAGGTCACGGAGCGATCGTACAAACGGGTGAGGGCACACTGCTGCTACGAGAGGTTCAGCTACCAGGAAAACGCCCCCAATCTGGCTGGGATTTCGCCAACGGCGCTCGTTTAGCAGTCGGAGAGATGCTAGGGCATGGCGGGTGAGGTGACGAAACTGGAGGGATGCAGTCAATCTAGGCTGCTTAAAGATTCAAGAGAGTGCATCTGTAGAAATTGGTTAGTGTTTAAACGATCGCTCTTGTCGCCTAGCCAAAAGTTTTGAGCAGGTAGCACCGAATGCACATTTTTCGTTGGGATTAGTACCCGTTAGTTGGCGGTTGCCTTGGGCATTCTACTAAGCAGGGTGTGATATACAATGTTGAGGTTTGTTACTAAATACAGCCTCATCACACAACCTCAGCTAGAAGCACATTGACTTATACGTCTACTTGCTTGCTTTGACTGCACGCAGTTGAACTAATGCGACGTATGGCTCGTTCACTGCCTCATCCGTGGCAGATTTTTTATGTGCTTTTACCTTAAGTGACCCCCACCTGGAGAGAACAAGTTATTCATGACCGTATCGACAGTAAGCCCTGCTCGTCCAACATCCATCCTATTGGATCAAAGTTTGCGCCTGAAAGATATTCTCAAGACCTTACCAAAAGAATGCTTTCAAAAAGATATGAAAAAAGCCTGGATGGCTGTATTCGTCAATGTTTTGATGGTTGGTCTGGGTTACGTTAGCATTGCGATCGCGCCCTGGTTTCTGTTGCCGATCGCCTGGATTTTCACTGGCACTGCCCTCACTGGCTTTTTTGTGATTGCTCATGACTGTGGGCATCGATCGTTTGCTAAACGGCGTTGGGTGAATGATCTGGTCGGGCATATTTTCATGCTGCCACTGCTGTATCCCTTTCATAGCTGGCGTCTGCTGCATGATGTACACCACACCCACACAAACAAGCTGGAAGTGGATAATGCGTGGCAGCCCTTTCGACCCGAATTTTATGCTGCAATACCCAAGCCTTTGCAGCGCGCCTATCAGGGACTGCGAGGACGACTTTGGTGGCTGGCTTCTATTGTCCACTGGGCAGGAAATCACTTTAATCCAGCCGAGGTTGAGCCAAGAGACCGTCACAAAATTAAGCTATCGGTCGCAGTAGTGGTTGGGTTTGCCGCGATCGCGTTTCCACTTTTGTTCGTCACAGTGGGCGTTGGTGGTGTTGTCAAGTTCTGGTTGCTGCCCTGGCTGGTTTACCATTTCTGGATGAGCACCTTCACGCTGGTACACCATACAGCCCCTGATATTGCTTTTCAGGAAGCCGATCAGTGGAATGCTGCCAAAGCGCAACTATCAGGAACCGTTCACTGCGACTATCCAATGTGGGTAGAGCGTTTGTGCCACCACATCAATGTCCACGTTCCCCATCATCTCTCTATAGCGATTCCGTCTTACAACTTGCGGATGGCGCACCAAAGCCTGCGGCAAAACTGGAGTGCGTATCTTTGCGAACGCCGTTTCTCCTGGTCACTGATGAAAACGATTACAGATCGGTGTCATTTGTACCATCCCCAAGAGTGCTATCAGTCGTTTAAAGACTACCACCAGGTAAGCGAGAGGGCTGCCAAGAACTAATGTTGCGGCTTGTCGCTATCAGCAATCAGTGCAAAGCTGCTAGTGGGTAGCGACGTCATACCTGAACGTTAGCGTTCAAAATACGTTGGGGGAATGGAGGTAGAAGCAATCCGATCAAAGTGAAGCTAAGGACGGATGTCTTATCTGCCTCCCAATCTAAAAGCCTCCCACATAAAAACATTGAAAGAAGTGATTCATTTCTTCTAACTGGCGTTATCCTGGGGCTAGTTTCAGTCAAAGGAAGGATCAGGAATGCGCGTGCGATCGCTCGTTAATGTGAGTGCAGTCATACTATTGACAGCTTGCTCCAGTACGCCTCAGAGCGACCAAGCGGCTGTGTCACCCTCTCCCAATCAGTCTGTCGCCCAAAAGCCCCAAGGCTTTCCAGATCCCGTTGTCAGCCCAGCAGCATTGCTTCCGGTGCCAGTTGTGCCGGGTTTGATTACGCCCACTAATGCTCGTATGCGTGTCCCTACGATCGTCACTGGGCGAACTGACCCCTTTGCTGCCATTGCCACAGATCCAATTAGGCTTTCTGCTGCTAGCAAACCTGCCGTAAAGCTGCTTAGTCCGTTGCCTCCATCGGCTCAGCGGCTGCCAACATTTGCGCCACCTTTGGCAACAGTGCCGTTGCCGCTGAGTGCAGCACCATTGCCAACCATGTCTCTTCCTGCCTTACCGCCATCGCGCACATCGATCGCAGATGCCATTGAAATCACTGGGGTTGTGCAAGTGGGTGGTCGCTGGAGTGTCATTGTCAAAGAGCCGGATGCCAGCACAAGTCGCTATGTGCGCCCTGGAGACTATTTGGCTAATGGTCAGGTGTTGGTGAAGCGGATTGTAAGTGGCGTAGGGGCTGACCCAATCGTGATTTTGCAGCAAGATGGAGTAGAGATCACTCGCTTGATCGGTGGTGGCAGCGATCGTATTGCCAGTAAGTAACGGCATCGCCATCGTGACCACACTCTATCTTTAGCCTCTAGCCCCTTGTGGAGTCCTATGGCTGAACCCAATGTTCAACCCGATACCTCAGATAACGCTACAGGGAGCTACTCGTCAAGCAGTGCTCAAGGGGCGATCGCGCGGCGCAGTTTGAATTATCAGGATGTTTACCTTTGTCCTGTCTGTCGGCATGGGCAGATTTCAGCGCTGATGTTGATGGATGCATTTGCGTGCGATTTTTGTCGCCACATCTTTACCGCCAATCTGCGTGACCAGTCGGTTCATGTGGAAGATAGCTCGCAGCCGATGACTTGGTGCTGGAATGGGCGTAAGTGGCAAGCCGCCAATCAGTTGGATGTGGATCTAACCATTGGTATCTGGCTCGTCGGTCTGGCGTTGACTATTCTACCGCCCGGACTGATCTGGCTGTCTTCTCACACTTTTCCGCCGCTTCAAGGAAGTGCGTGGTCATGGTTTCCTACCGTCTGGATCAGCCTGACCTTTTTGATCCATTTCTTCTTCGTCGCGTGGCTGCTAGTAGAACACTATCAGGTGCCTTTCTATATCTCCTATAAAGTAAGGCTACAAACGGTTTTGGGCAGACGGTGATTTGGGAGGAAGGCTAAGGGCTGAAGGCTAAGAGCTAAAAATTATTTTTGTTAAGAATTCATGCAGAGATCAGAAAACTAATTTCTGTAGATCCCGTCTTTTTATCCTTTAGACTTCATCCTTTATCCTTGCCGCTCTTTTATCCTTTCCGCCATCTTACTCAAACCGTTTTCGTTTCGTTGACCAGCGTAGTAAGCGGTAGTTGTTTGGACCATCCGCCACGATCGCATCAGCACCCCCATCACCTAGAGCCGCTATCGCTAAGTAGGTCAGCTCCGCTTCTGTAGAAAATTCACTGTAGAGCAGTTGACCAGCCCCCGAAAAAACCAAAGTGCGTGGTTTCTCCAGGCGTTTAACCGCTTGGGTAGATAGTTCACTCAATGCTTTAGAGTCCAGGGTGAGCACAACATCTGGTTGGCTACCGCCCGTGAGCATTGCCAACTGCACGGGAAGATTGCCAGCACCCAGTTGCTCTAACGCATCCCAGGTTGCTTCGGTTCCTGAGGGTAACTTACCCGCTTGCTTGAGTGCTTGCCCTAGCAGAGGAATGGCTTTGGCTGCCCAGGCTGGCTGTTGCTGTACCAGATCAGCTAATGACATTGTGTCTAAATTCTGCCATTGCAAAGCGGCATCGGTAAAAGCAAACGGGCGCGGTCGGCTGCTTGTTTTAGCGCCTGCCGACACTGCATCTCCAGCGGCGAGTAGCTGTAAGCCGTTAGCGTTGAGACGTAGTGCTTTGATACTGGCTGATACAGTTTGCTGTTGTCCATCTGCCAACCAAAATGTAATTTCCAGTGGCGCATCAGGCGTTAAACCCAGTTGCTTCCAAAGGGTATCGGTAGCACTGCCAGCTAACCCTAGCGAACTGCCGGAGAAGCGCCAGCGTTTACCATCTTGAAAGCCAGCCACTTGCACTTGATACCAGAGCTGCTGGGGCGGGAGTTTGAGCGCTGCACTCTGTTTTGGCTTTGACCAGACAGCAGGATTCATCGTCGATAGCACCTGAGCGGTACCGACAAGCTGACCTGAGGGTAAATTCGCTGGGGGTGGTGCGTCTGCGGCAGGTGGCTCTAGCCTTACGAGCAAGGCGTTCACGCGAGATAGCTCGGCGATCGTGGTTTTGGGCTGTTTTTTTAACCAGGCGATCGCGGCTGAACGATCGTGCTTCGCCGCCAGTAACAGCGCGCCCCAGGCTTTGACATCTGCCTGCATAGGACTAACACGCAAAGCAGCGTCAACCCGGTTTTGCAGTCGCCCAGGATCCGCTTTGAGTAGCGTCGCCGTTTCTAGACTATTTTCAGCGCTGGCTTCAAAAACCGTTAGCGCTCGTTTCCACCGTCCGTCGATGAGATTTGCCAACACTTGCTGGCTCGGGCTTGCCCAGGATTGGTCGGCTTGTGTCTGCGTTGCTTGAGCGTGTAGCTCCACCAAATCTAGTTGGGCTTGCGCGGCGGTTGACCATTTGCCAGCTTTGGCGTAGCGTCGTTTGACTGCTTGTAGCCATTGCCCCCCGGTTGACCACAAGCCACTGCGTGCCAGCAATAAGCCATTTGCGTAGGTGGCATCGTCGATCGCGGGTTCTAGTAGCAATAGAGGCTCTAACTGAAGCGGACTGGGCAAAAAGTTACGCGGTTTCACCTGATAAATTTGAAACTGAGGCTCCATACCAACGGCTTGGTTAATGACAAGCTCTGGTAAGCCTTTGCCAGTCATTTCTCGCCAAGTGGGGTCTTGTCCGACAGGGCTACTCCATTCCAGCATCAGATGCAGATGAAAGCGACTGGGGTTGTAATGCATTACCTGCCCGTAGGCGATCGTGGCATCCCCGCGCAGCCAACGTCCACTTAAATTTAGCCAAACGCCTTGCTGGGGCACGTTGCCTTCAAACCGATTGAGCGTCAGCAGCGGCAGCGATCGCGTTGATCCTTGATTGGCATCACCTGCATTGATCAGCGGGGTTAAGACAAATGATTCATCTGGTCCCACGATCGCCCGTTGATCGAGTAATTGAAAGTGCGGCTCGTGTTGACCGTTTTGATGACGAGTCGGTGTCGTTTGGTAGACCCGCAACTCCACAAGTTGCTCACAGTTGCTCTGGCAGTTTGTCTGCCGCTTTAGCACTGGCAGCAGCACGTCAGTAACGCTTGATTTGTGATCCAAAAAGCTAATGTTTGTTCCCAATGGCAGTAGTTCGCCGGGAATGCGCTCTGCCGCAATCAACTCACTTCGGATCTCACTCAGCGTTTGGGGTGGCTTTAACCCAGTAACAGGAATGGGAATCCAATCGGGCAAGAAACGATTGACCCACAGCAGCGTTTGTGGGTTGACGATTAACTGAAAACCGAGCCAGCCACAGCCAGCCAGTCCGCCTGCCGCAATGCACATGACAGCGATCGCCGACCAGGATGCCATGCCAGGGAAGTGTCGCCTTGGAGGAGTCTGCGGTATCGGTACAGCTATTGGTACAGCCGTCGGGATGGAGACAGCCGCCTGCGATGGCAGTTGCTTGACAGTTTTGTTTTTTTGAAACCGATTAATCGCGCGATCGTGAGGTCGAGTTGCCATGCCAAAACAGCGCTAAAACAACGTTGGCAGTTGACATGCACCACTGTAGCCGGAATAAACCAGCGCGTCACAAAATCTTTCGAGCCGCACCAGACGCTTCTGCAAATTATACAAAAAACAAGCGGGCTTTGAAGCAAGGCACCTGAGCGCAATGAGGTCTAGGGCGGTATAACCCATTTGTGCTGGAGCATGATTGTGGGTGCAGCTTACTCGGGTAACGCTTGCTTTAGAAGCTTCTCCGCGATCGCACCGCTGCCAATTCTCGCTGCAAATGCTGCGCCCATTTTACGGCTAAGGGTGGCTCTGTAAAGGGAATACGTACAGGCTCAGTGCCTTCTTGACAGACAAACTCCAGGACAGCCCGTCCTCTTGTGGGTGCTGCTTCTAGCTCAGTTGGCATGTCGTTCACCAACAGCCGTATCGACTCGACATCTGCTAACGAAAAGGCTTCTAAATTGACAGGTCCCTTACGAGTTGGCAAGCCCCACGTTAGTTCATCCCCCTTCTGCCCCAAGACTGCATAGATGTCATATTTTGCCCGTTCAAAGGTCTCTGCCCAGTGGCGATAGGCTTCTAGCTTTTGATACTCATGCCAACCAGCCCAGGCTAACCAAACGAAAAGTGCAAGTAAAGGAAGCCAAAAGAGACCGCGTTCCATATTCAGTGAGAATTGAGGACTTGAGAATTGAGGTTCAGTGAGAATTGAGGCTTTGAGAATTGAGGCTTTGAGAATTGAGGGAAGACGAGTGAGTAGGAAGAGCAGAGGGCGTTTTGAGTGTGGGTTGTTGCCCGATGCTTTCTACTACCTGACGGCTAACCACTCCCTCCGTTTAAGTTGATTCTGCCTATTTCCCACTCCCTATTCTTAACGATCTGCAACACTATAAACTCTACATTCCGGTTGGCTTGAGCTATGGTGGTAGTCAAACTTGACCGTTAGCGGGACGTTATGAGAAGACTTTTGCTGCTGGGTTTGTTTTTGATTGGGCTTGGTTGGGCGCTCTCCAACTTTAGCGGCTTGGCGGCTCAAGGAACCTACGACTCCATTATTTTGGATTTTCGTGAAGATGTTGGCGCAGCGCAGATTGAAAGCCAAATACAGGCGATCGCGCAAAAATATAACGTCACCCCGCGCCTCAACAGCACTTTTTCCCTGGCAGATCACATCTTTGTGGTGAAGGGCGATCGCGACACTCTGGCAGCGCTGAAGCGATCGGAGGTCAAGAAATACACCGAATTTATTGAACCAGACTATATCTACCGCGCTTTTACCGCACCCAACGATCCAGAGTATGGGAAGCAATGGAATCTGCGTAGCATCAACCTTGAGTCTGCCTGGGATGACACCCAAGGCGAGGGTATGACCGTTGCGGTGATTGATACAGGCATTAGCCCTGTTCCTGACTTAAACGAAACAAAATTTGTCAAAGGATACGACTTCGTTAACGATCAAGCCGATGCCAATGATGACAACGGACACGGCACCCACGTCGCTGGTACGATCGCTCAATCTACCAATAATGAGTTTGGTGTCGCTGGTATCGCCTACAAAGCCAGTCTGATGCCGCTGAAAGTCTTGTCTGCCTCCGGTGGTGGCACAGTTGCAGATATTGCCGAGTCGATTCGCTTTGCCACGGATAATGGTGCGGATGTGATCAATATGAGCCTAGGCGGCGGTGGCGAAAGTCAGTTGATGCAAGATGCGATCGATTACGCTCATGCAAAAGGTGTAGTCGTCATTGCGGCGGCAGGAAACGCGAACGAAAACTCAGCTTCCTACCCGGCTCGTTATCCCCACGTCATTGGTGTAGCAGCACTGGGTCCAGCAGGCACAAAAGCACCCTACTCCAACTTTGGGGCTGGGATCGACATCGCTGCTCCTGGAGGCGCAAAAGAGGGCGACGATCCAACGGGTGGCATCTTGCAAAACACGATCGATCCTGAAACAGGCGAATCTGTGTTTGAGTCCTATCAGGGAACCAGTATGGCAGCGCCTCATGTTGCAGGGGTTGCGGCTCTGATCAAAGCAACGGGCATTAAAGAGCCTGACGCCATTGAAACAGTTTTGAAGCAATCGGCATTGCAGGTCAAAGATGATGAACTGAACCACTACGGTGCAGGTAAGCTGGATGCTGCCGCTGCGGTGAAACTGGCAGCTCGTGGGCAGATTACTTTCCGTGATTTCTTCCGCTGGCTACGCGACAAC
>JBBSHC010000062.1:0-9749 GCA_038253425.1 Leptolyngbyales cyanobacterium
AAACGCCATCGTCTTTGCAGGTCGAACGTCCCAGCACTGTTGTTATTACGGCTCAACAACCAGTTCACACTGACAGGTAAACAGTTGCAGGCATTCTAAGAATTTGGTATTAAGGCAGCCCAAATTTCTTGGTTTGCGCTATACGTAAACCGAGGTCAAGATGTTTCCGCTCAACATTCACCTGAGTTTTAGAGGCTGCCTGAATGAAGTTAAGTGTCATTCTTCCTTGTTACAACAGTGCTGCAACGATCGCCGTACAGCTAGAGGCATTGACCCAGCAAGCATGGTCTGGGGGTTGGGAAGTCGTTGTCTCCAACAACGGTTCGACAGACGATTCAATGGCGATCGTGGAGCGTTACCGCGATCGCTTACCCGAACTGCGTATCGTTAATGCGTATGTTCCGCCGGGTCCACGCTTAGGGGTATCTCACTCTTACAATTTGGGCATCAAGGGGGCAACGGGGAGCGCGTTCGTCTTTTGTGAAGCCGACGATGAAGTCGCTCCGGGTTGGCTTGAAGCAATGGGGCAAGCGTTAATGCAGTATGAGTTTGTGGTTGGCAGCCTTGAGTATGACAAGCTCAATGAGCCGTGGCGCTTAGAAGGGTTCACTAAAGTATGGCGAACGCAGATAACTGGCTTAACTGAAATTCCTTTCTCGCCCTATTTCCCGTATGCCAGTGGTTGCGCCTTTGGGTTGCGACGATCGCTGTACGACGCAGTAGGGGCGTTCAACCCATTGTTTCCCTATAGTCACGATACGGAGTACTGCTGGCGTGCCCAGTTTATGGGGTTTCAACTGCACTTTGTTGCTGATGCAGTCATCCACTATCGACTGCGCCACACTTACGGCGCGATTTCTCGCCAAGGACAGAGTTGGGGAAAGGATTTTATTTTGCTGCGAAAGTACTACCGTAGTCCAATGGGCAGGCTTGATCTCGTTCGAGCGTGCTTTAGCCTCTTCAAAAGTTTGCCTAGAGGTGGGCAGTTGCTGCTGCTAATGCTGCTCAAAGCGCCGCGTAGCCGTGGTGAATTTAGCGTGTGGTACTGGCAACTCGGCTTTTACATCGGAGTGATCAAAGGTTTGCTAACTAAACCACCGATCGCACCCAAAGACAATCCTGTCTGGTCGATACCAAATGCGACCCAGCGTTTAACTCGGATTCATTAAAGACAGCTTCTGGGTTAGAGGTCGTCCATTCAGCTTTCACCCGTTTGATTTAGTTATTAGGAGTTATCCATGTTTATTGTTGATACCGCATTAAAAGCTCGTGCCGAAGCAGGAAAACCGATCAAAGTGGGCATGATCGGGGCTGGCTTTATGGGTCGTGGCATTGCGAATCAAATTGCAAACTCGGTTCCTGGTATGGAGTTGGTCGCCATCTTTAACCGTAATTTAGACGGTGCAAAGCGTGCCTATGCTGAAGCTGGTATTGAGGATGTGCGCGAAGTTAAAACGGTCAGTGATCTGGAAGCCTCGATCGCGCAAGGCCAGTATGCTGTCACCGATGACGCGATGCTGCTGTGTCAGGCAGAGGGCATTGAGGCGCTAATTGAAGTAACGGGCACGATCGAGTTTGGTGCAGCGGTTGTGCTAGAGGCGATCGCGCACAAGAAGCACGTCATCTTGATGAATGCTGAACTGGACGGCACGATTGGACCGATTTTGAAAGTCTACGCCGATCGCGCTGGGGTAATCCTCTCTGCTTGCGATGGCGACCAACCGGGCGTAGAAGTGAATCTATACCGTTTTGTGAAAAGCATTGGCTTAACCCCGTTACTGTGCGGCAACATCAAGGGGCTTCAAGACCCCTATCGTAACCCCACGACGCAAGAAGGCTTTGCCAAGAAATGGGGGCAGCAAGCGCACATGGTGACCAGCTTTGCTGATGGCAGCAAGATCTCGTTTGAGCAAGCGATCGTTGCTAATGCAACCGGGATGAAAGTAGCAAAGCGAGGCATGTTGGGCTATGACTTTGCAGGTCATGTAGACGAAATGACTGGTATGTACGACATCGACCAGCTTAAAGCGCTGGGCGGCATTGTGGACTATGTTGTCGGAGCCAAACCCGGTCCCGGTGTCTTTGTTTTTGGCACCCACGACGACCCTAAGCAGCAGCACTATCTCAACCTCTATAAACTTGGTGAAGGTCCGCTCTATAGCTTCTACACGCCTTACCACCTGTGCCATTTTGAGGTGCCTTTATCGGTTGCTCGCGTTGTCTTGTTCAACGATGCCGTCATGACACCGATCGCGGGTCCTGTTGTCGATGTCGTTACAGTTGCCAAAATCGACCTGAAAGCAGGCGAAACGCTGGATGGCATTGGCTTCTATATGACCTATGGGCAATGTGAAAATGCGGAAGTTGTCCGGGCAGAAAACCTCCTGCCAATGGGCTTGGCTGAGGGTTGCCGCTTAAAGCGCGATCTTGCCAAAGACCAAGTGCTAACTTACGACGATGTAGAACTACCATCGGATCGTCTTTGTGACAAACTACGGGCAGAGCAAAATAACTACTTTGCTCCCAGTGCTGTCTTAGCCGCTGTCTAGGCGCTCTGTTATCACAGTCTAGCTTTCACCGTTGTTGGCGCTTTTGTGCTCGCAGCGGTGTTTTTTTGTATTTTCGAGACAAGGCGATCGCTGACTCTCACCAGTTTAGTTTTGAGAGAAAAATGCCTGTAAGGGTAAGTCCTACGACGGTGCGCCACTTCGAGCGCAGAAAGCTATCGTGGAAGGATGGGGAATTTTCAACAAAATAGACTGAAACGGCGATGGCAGAGCCTACGCCAGTCGTTGTCGATGTATCAATATTGCGGACGGGCGATCGCGTTAGTTTGGACGACAAACCGGACGTTGACCGTTGCCCTCGCCGTACTCACTTTGATCGCAGGGCTGCTTCCCGGCGCGATCGCTTACGTAGGCAAGCTCATTGTGGATGGCGTTGTTCTATCGGCGCGATCGGGCTTGGCACACGATCGCTGGCAAACGCTGACCTACTTAGGCATTGAGGCAGGGCTGGTCGCACTTCAGGCGGGCTGTAAGCAAGGGATAGCGCTGTGTCAATCGCTGCTACGCGCCTTGCTAGGGCATAAGGTCAACGAACTGATTTTAGAGAAAGCGCTGACCCTCGATATGGCGCACTTTGAAGACTCAGAATTTTATGACAAAATGGCACGGGCACGGCGAGAAGCATCCAGTCGTCCGTTAAGTTTAGTGGGGCGCACGTTTGGGTTAGTGCAAGACACTCTCTCGTTAATCACCTACGGCGGCTTACTGCTGCATTTCTCGGTGGGGGCAGTGTTGGTGCTGATGGTGGCAGCGGTTCCTGCCTTTATTGCCGAGACCCGCTTTGCTGGAGAAGCCTTTCGACTCTTCCGCTGGCGTGCGCCTGAAGCGCGGCAACAAAACTATCTGGAATGGCTGCTTTCCAACGATACAGCAGCAATGGAGGTCAAACTCTATCAGTTAGGTCCTCTTTTGCTCCGCCGTTACCGTGCGATCTTTCACCACCTGTATGGCGAAGATCGGGACTTGACGATTCGGCGTGGTCTCTGGAGTTACCTACTGGGGTTGTTGAGTACGCTTGCCTTTTACGCTGCTTACGTGTGGATTGTGATCGTGGCGATCGCAGGGCAGATCTCTCTGGGTGATTTGACCCTGTATCTGGTGGTGTTTCGTCAAGGGCAAGCGACCTTTGCCTCGCTCCTGAGCGCGATCGGTGGCATGTATGAAGACAGCCTGTATCTGTCCAATCTCTACGAGTATCTCGGACAAGTCATTCCCAAACCGATGGGTCACGCTACGTACGGCACGTTACCGGGTGATGGTTTGCGGTTTGAGTCCGTCAGTTTTTGCTATCCGGGCAGTATTCAACCAGCGATCAAGGCAGTATCGCTGCATCTAACACCCGGTGCGAAACTGGCGATCGTGGGCGACAACGGCTCAGGCAAAACCACCTTGATTAAGCTGCTGACCCGCCTTTATACCCCAGACAGTGGGCGTATTTTACTCGACGGCTTAGACCTGCGGGAATGGGATCTGGATACCCTTCAGCAACGGATTGGGGTGATTTTTCAAAACTTTGTCCGTTATCAATTTACAGTGGGTGAGAATATTGGTGCGGGCGATGTGAACTTCATTGAGGATGAAGCCCGTTGGCACGAGGCCGCAACTAAAGGCACCGCACACCCGTTCATTGCAGCGTTACCAGAGCACTATCACACTCAGCTCGGACGCTGGTTCAAAAGCGGTCGGGAGTTGTCGGGTGGTCAGTGGCAGAAAATTGCGCTTTCTCGCGCTTTCATGCGAACGAACGCCGATATTTTAGTACTGGATGAACCCACATCCGCAATGGATGCCGAAGCAGAAGTCCGCATCTTTGAGCATTTTCAGGCGATGACGCAAAACCAGATGGCGATCGTGATCTCTCATCGGTTTTCAACGGTACGCATGGCTGATCAAATTATGGTGCTGCAAGATGGCGAAGTGCTAGAGCAAGGCACTCATGAAGAACTGCTGCGATCGGGTGGACGCTATGCCCAACTCTTTTCCCTGCAAGCGGCAGGCTATCGCTAGAAGGATTGGTACAGGTGCAAAAGGTAATCATTCTAAAACTGTGCGGCTTTGTACTGACAACTTGCAGTCATGTTCAAATGGCTTAGCCACGGTCTGATCAGCAAAAAGCTGATCGCTGAACGCCAGCCGCTGAAAGCTCCACAAAGCTGGGTTGCACTCAACTGAAGACCGCCGTACATTGCTGCAAGCGATCGTTCAGCCTCATCGAATTTTACTTACTGAAGCGTTTGATAGGTTTGTAACCGGGCAGCAAATGATTGCCTATAATCACGAAGAAATTGCAGTGCCGCATCGGTGGCATAACGACCATCGGTATGAAGGCTTAGTTTTTCTAACTGACTCAGCATCTGCAAGCTCTCTCATCATTAAGATCAGTGGACCCAAGCACCAGGGCTTCCTGTCGCCGCGATCGGCGGCTGACAAACCGCTTTCAGCCTTGCTGCTAAACCTTGCCGCTCAAAGCAAGTAAATTTCATGAAAACAACACAATTTGCTCGTCTTAATCGCATTGAGCTTTAAGAAGTGCGCGTTGCGGATAAACTATCCTGATTGGTTTATCACAGTTTAGAAAGAAGTCGGTAGACCAGTCGTCAGAGAACTTGCCCCATGCTAGATGCGATCGCTCAATCGCTGGTAGATCACACCGCTAAACCCGTTGACGCTAACAATGTTAGTCAGCCGCAAGCAGCGTTGATCGCGTCGCAAAAAACGGTCGTTCCCATCCTTCAACCTACGGTTAGTGCGCCCGAATCAATAGCGCCTACTGTGGTAGTGCCATCAAACGCTGCTTCTTTTGCAGCAGCAGCACCAACGCCACCACAAGCTAAGGCGACTCAAGCGTCTGTAGTGAAAGCGATTACCGCACCTTCAGTTGCGACGCCGACCGCTACTTCAACGGCTCAAAAAACGACCGTTTCACCCGTTCAAAAGGAGCAAACGGTTGAAACTGCAAGGCGAGAAGCCAAAGAGCAAGCCAAAGTGGAGCAGCGAAAAATTTTGGCGCAACGCTTGGCAGACATTGTGGCACACGAGAAGCCGTTGAAAGACGCGAAACTGCGGGAGAACCTTAAAGCAAGCGCGATCGACTATGCCAAAGCAGGACAGGTAGAAAAAGCGCGTCAAGCGGCTCACGATCTGATGCTATCGCCCGATACGCAAGCAGATTTACTGGCTCAAATCACCGCGCTCGAAGCCAATCGATTACCAGCGAAGTCTGCTTTAGCGGTCAAGCCGCTAGTGGTCAAGCCGTCGTCAAAGCCGTCCTTGCCATCCTCTGCTAAAGCCACCTGGATGCCAACGACTGTTGAGGGGCGATCGCTGCCAGCACCGCTGCAATATACCCCACCTCCCTACAGCTACGTTCCACAAACTCAGTATGTCAGCTATGCACTCAATAGCTTTGGGCGTACCATTGGCGGCATCGGAGTGGTGGTTAATCCTACGCTTGGCTTCAATGAACAAGGGAATGCAGCATACGCGACGGGAACCCGTTTCAAACCAGGACAGTGGAATGGTATCAGCTTTATCTTTCCCTTGGCAGTGCCCGCTGCGATCACTTCTAGCTTTGGTTGGCGGGTGCATCCCATTACTGGCGATCGGCGCTTCCACAGTGGCACAGATCTCGGTGCGCCAATGGGCACGCCCGTAATTGCCGCTGCGGCTGGCAAGGTTGCACTTTCTGATTGGTTAAACGGCTATGGGTTGGCGATTATTCTCTCCCACAATAAGGATACTCAGGAAACACTCTATGGGCATCTTTCGGAGGTGTTTGTCAAACCGGGGCAATGGGTGGACAAAGGCACAGTCATTGGCAGAGTGGGCAGTACAGGTTTATCAACTGGACCACATTTACATTTTGAACTGCGGCAGCTAACGCCTGAAGGCTGGCAGGCGATCGATCCTGGTATGCAATTGGAATACGCATTGGCGCAGCTAGTGAAGGCAATCCAAGCGGGCTAAGAGCGATCTTGCTCGGTGGTGAGTACCCTTATGTGCTCGAATCACATCAAACGCTTCTATAGTCGCTGCAACTTCGACGAGTGCCGTTGTTTTTTAGCTTCTGCTAAGCGGTCATCGATCGTATGCTTACAGGGGCTTTCAGTTAAGGGCAGCACAGCCTTTTGTGAGCGTTCAATCGCTGCAAGTTTGGTTTACACTCCCTTCCAGCAATACGTTTTAGAGTCGCCCCCACCATTGGCTGACAGTTCATTGAATGGCAATTCATTGGCTGGCAGTTCTAGATCACGAGGCTGACCTGGGAACCATTTTCTGTTTTGTAAACCTCAATGCGCGATTGAAAGGCTTCTTTAAAGTGGGGGACATGGGTGACGGTGAGGATGCAGGCAAAGTCGGCAGCGATCGCGTTAATGGCAGCAATTAAGCGATCGCACCCTTCAGCGTCTTGAGTGCCAAAGCCTTCATCCACAATGAGTAGTTGCAGCGCCGTCCCCGATCGCTGTGCCAGTAGCCGTGCCAGTGCCAAGCGAATCGCAAAATTAACGCGAAAGGCTTCACCCCCAGAATATGTTTCGTAAGGGCGGGTGCCGTGTGCATCTGCAATCAAAATATCGAGCGTTTCAATGAACTTGGTAGCTTGCACTGCTTTGGGTTGGCGAGTTGGCTCACGACGATGAGAGCGTTGAGTGATGAATTGAATGTAAAGCTGATTGGCACTAAGGCGGCTCAGAATTTGATTGGTTTCTGCTTCCAGTTGAGGCAGAGCATTTTCAATCATGAGTGCTTGAATACCGTTTTTACCAAATGCCTGTGCGAGTTCCTGGTAAACGCGCTGCTGTCGCTGCATCGTTTGAAGTTGAGCGTTCAGAGTTGAGTATTGAGTGTTGAGTGCGTCTAAATGCTGTTGTTGTTGCTGCAACCGCCCTAAGCACGCCAGTTGCTCATCCAGGTGCGATCGCCGCTGCTGCATACCCCGCTCAAGCGTTTGCATCTGCGTTTGGCAGTTTGGTGTCTGGTCTAGCTGTTGCATCAGTGTTTGCATTTGTGTTTGCGTCATTTGCAACGCGTGCTGTCGATCGCCCAACGTTTGAACCAAGCTGCTAATGCGCTGCTGTAGCGGGGGATAGTGCTGACGGGCGCGACCCAATTCTTGATGGTGAAGCTGCCAGTTTTGAGCCTGCCGCAACGCCTGACGGAGTTCGTTGTGCTGCTCTACGTCGTACCCGATCGCGCGAAGCTGTCGATCGAATGCCTCAAGCTGTGCCGTTGTCTCGGCAGCCCATTGCTCCAGCGTTGCTTCTAAACGAGCGATCTGCGCCTGGAGATCCGGTTGTCGTTGCGCTAGTTGGCTGTGTTGCCGTTGCGCCTGTTTGATCTCGGCATGGCGGATTTCTGCCCAGCGCCAGCGATCGACCGCTCCTCTTGCCAGCGCATGGTCTTTGTCGTCGTAGTTGAACTGGTGCAGGCTGTGATCAAGTAACCGCAGTTCGTCTTGCAGTTCTACGGCATAATTGTCAAGTTGCAGCGCTTGTTCCAGAGCGATCGCTTCCGCTGTAACTTGTTGCAAAGTCGTTTGCCCATGCACCATCGTCTGAAGTTGCTCTTGCAGTTGCCCCCGTCGTTCTAGCACCGTTCCGTAAGGCTTCAATTCTTGCTCCAAAGCGCGGTATTCCTGGCGTAGGATTTGGATTTCGCGCTCCGATGCCGACAGTTGTTCACGAATCACCCAAATTTGATCTAGCACGGCTTGTTGTTCAGTCTGATGTTTCTCTAGCACCAGTGTCCAGTGTTGTTCATCCAGGGGGCGATCGCACAAAGGACAGGGGGGGTAGGAAGCGTTTTGAGTTTTAAGTTTTGAGTTTTGAGTTTTGAGTAGCGCTGCTGCGCTAGAGAGTTTTGAGCTGCTACTCTTGACTCCATTTGGCGCTTCGGCTGCGCTCAACGTCGAAGCCTGAGCGCTCACGTCAAAGCCCGACTCCCGATGCCCCACTCCCGGCTCCTGACTCCTGGCTTCTTGCTTCAGCCATTGCATTTTCTGCTCCAGTTCTGCTAGCTGTGCCTCACAGTGCCGTTGCTGTTCTTGAAGCTGCTCCATGAAGCTGCGGCGTTCTAAGCCTCGTTCGCGGACACGCTGCTGATAGATGCGTCGTTTTTCCAAAGCGGCGATGCGATCGCTCACGTCCATTACCGCTTGCTCAAGCTGCGGTTGGCGCTCCTGCTGTGCCTGAAGCTGATGGGCTGACGTGCGGAGTTCTTCCAACCGTGCGGTAAGACGGTTGCTAGCTCGGTCGAGCTGCGTTTGAATTTGTTGACGACGCTGCAACAGTGGTGAGGCTTTTACTTGAAGCTGATCCAGATGGCTTAAGTGGGCGCGTGCTTGTTGGAGTTGCTGTAGGGCAGAGGCAATCTCTGCTGCTTTGCTTAAGGTCTGCTGTAGCTCTGCTTCTTGTTGCAATACCGCATCCAGTTGTGCCTGTAGCTGTTGTAGTTCTCGCTGTTGCGCTGCTACCTGTTCGTTTTGCTGCTGTTGATACTGCTGTTGCTGTACTTGAGCAACCTGATGCGCCTGAAACCGAGTAGATAGTGCCTCTTCCTGCACTTGCAAAGTTTGAAAGTGAGTATAACCAGCCACGATCGCGGCTTCCTGCTGAAGCAATCCCCCCAGTTCTTGTTGCTGCTGTTGCGCGACGGCTAATTCTTGCTGCAACCGCTGACAATCTTGTTCGAGGTTTCGTTGTTGCTGCTGCTGCCAGGTAAGCTGTTGCTGCCAGGTAAGCTGTTGCTGCTGCGCTACCTGAAGTGCCTGAAGGTGTTCACTATCACTTGTTTGCTGGTGTTGCAGTTCTGCCAGCAGTACTTCGATCGCAGCTCGTTCTGTCACAATGCGATCGCGCTGCTGTAGCTGAGTTTGAATCGCCGCCAGATTACGTTCTAATAGCTCAATCTGTCCCTTAAGCTGGCGCGACTGGTCTTTTGCCTGCTCTGCCACTGTATCGTACTGATCTAGCTTCAACAGATCTGCCAGAATTTGCTTGCGCTCGGTCGGTCGTTTCAGCATAAATTCATCTGCCCGCCCCTGCCGCAGATACGCCGAGTTTACGAACGTCTCATAATCCAGCTTCAAATGCTCCAGGATCAACTGCTGGGTCGCTCGAACGCCTTTGGCAGTGAGGGTGCGAAAGGAGAGTGTGGGGTGTGGGGTGTGGGGTGTGGGGTGTG
>JBBSHC010000063.1:0-9733 GCA_038253425.1 Leptolyngbyales cyanobacterium
TCGGTCTGTTCGGCACCGGGACGACTTGCCAGCAGAGTTGCCCACTGGCTTGCCCAGCACAGCGACGAATACCACAACGCATTAATTTCGATTGGTTTGCCGTGACGTGGGGTGACAGCAACGCCATCAATCATCGTATCCATCCAGGTCAGCGGCACAGTGAGATCATCCCAGGTGAGCAGTCCATCGGAGGCATCCACCCGAATGTTGTGCAAGGTTCCGGCAGTGAACGCTTTATAGATTTGCTTTACAACAGCGTATTGGTCAGCCAAAAACTCCCAGTCTTGCGTGGCTTCTAAATACAGACCCAGCGTCTCAATCCACCACAGCGCACAATCAAGGTTACGAAAAAGCAGTTCACCACGACCATCATCCGACAATTCATTGGGAATCAACCCCTGACAACAGAGCCGCCCTAAGCGATCGAGCATTTTGCGGGCGAGCGAAAAACGTTTGGTCGTGAGCGTAAAACCAGGTAGACAGAGAAGAGTATCACGGCTACGATCGCCCAACCAGTGATAGCCAGCGATGACAGTCGGGGCTGTTTGAGCAGACTGATAGACAATAAAGCGATCGCTTGCTTGCAGCAGACGCTCCCAGAGCGCCACGCCATCGGCAACATCAGCAGCAACATGGGGCAGGTGCAAAAACTCTCGTTCTAACCGTCGCTGTTCTGCTTGCATTGCCTGATCAACGCTGGCTGCTATGATGGTGGGCGACATTGCGCCAGGCAAACCCACCTTCGCCTCCAGGGTCACCGTTTCGCCCGGTTGCAGCCAAACAGTCAGGTAGCCAGGGCTAAATAAATCCTCCAGACAATTCAACCCGCGATCGGCGTCTTCAGGGTAGTAATAGCTCCAGTACCAGGTCTCTTCGGGCTGATAGTGCCCCTGACTCCAGGCTAAGCTCCAGGGCGTACCCACTCTCCCCGACTGCAAGGCTTGCAAAAACACCTGATTCGCCCCAACCAACTGCGAGAATGAAAGCGCTGGCGACTCTTGCTGCTGGTGATGAAAATCGCGATCGCCAATAATGGGACGCAACCGCAAGATAGCGGGCTGACTGCCAGAATAGTGATATTGCACCAGTACCCGATTGACAAACGGCACAGGCGATGACAATCCCGTCGATGAGGTATCTGGCACCAACCCATAAGGCATCGTAATCTGGCGTTGCAACTGCCATTGATCGCTCAACCCCCAAACCCAGGTCGGCACCGGGTCAACACTAAACTCACGCAGCAGTCGGTAGCCCAACGGATCCACTCTCTCTGCCGTCCAAAAGTTAGTGCCCAACGCAAAAACGAGTCCACCCACTTCCAGGCTGGCTTCCAGGTGAGAAAACAGCAGCGTTCGGCAGCGGGGTGGGGCAAGTGCAGCAATCAACCAGCCGTGATAAGTACGAGTGCGGGCGTCGCTTACTGTGCCGCTAGCAAAGCTGCCCAGTCCATTGGTCAATAGCCATTCCCGCGAATCCAGATCGTTCATCAGTACTTAGTCAGTAGATAGCTTCATCAATTGCAATCACTTGCAAGGCGGAGTTTGGCTTCACTTCAGCAGCAACTTCACCCGTCTCCCCGTGGCTCATAGGCCTTGAGCGGCTGCTCATCATACATTGAACGGCTGCAACTTTTTCATCAGCGTCATCAGCGCCGTCAACCATTAGTCTAGGAGGTGCCAAAAGAAGCTGGCGTAAAGAAATAGTGAATTCAGTCTGTTTTTACGTATTAATACTGTGTTGCCAATGTTACTCTGCGACCAGCTTAAAAACGGAGCACTACGTACGGACAGTTAGCTAAATTCGCCTTGCTTTGAAGTGGCAAAAGAGCGGGCTGAGCGTGAATGATTAGGGCTTACGCCAAGATCCCCGACTTCTACGATGGAGTAGGGTTGATGGCTAGGTTTCAACCCGAAGCAAGGGATCTAAACACCTTGTGGCGATCGCAGGGTCGAAGGAGCACGCCAACGCGAATTGAGCGTGTATACCCTTAGATCTCTACATACATCTTGCTGCACAGCACAACACTGGGCACATGCCAAGCGGTTGTAATGGCCCTTACTCAAAATCGTTACGACTATGATATTCTTGTTAAGAGTCCTTAAGACATCGGTCATTAATGGGTACCGAATCAGTGCTCGGCTAACCTTGCCAATCGCTGTATAAACCAAGTGTGCTGAAAAGCAAGACGCACCCAAATATAAGGAGAATGTTAGCTCATGACTCAAGAAGGATGCTTGCGCGTTGGACAAACCGCTCCCGATTTCACAGTCACAGCGGTAGTGGATCAAGAGTTTAAAACCATTAAGCTGTCTGACTACCGTGGCAAGTACGTTGTTCTCTTCTTCTACCCACTCGACTTTACCTTCGTCTGCCCCACCGAAATTACGGCGTTTAGCGATCGCTACGACGAATTTAAGCAATTGGGCACTGAAGTATTAGGCGCTTCGGTTGATAGCGAATTTTCACATCTGGCGTGGATTCAAACCGATCGCAAGAGCGGTGGCATTGGCGACCTCAATTATCCCCTGGTTGCTGACATCAAAAAAGAAGTAAGTGCCGCCTACAACGTTCTTGACCCCGATGCGGGCATTGCGTTGCGCGGTCTGTTCATCATTGATAAAGACGGTATGATTCAGCACGCTACCATCAACAACCTTTCGTTTGGGCGTAGCGTTGATGAAACTCTGCGAACCCTGCAAGCGATTCAGCATGTACAGACTCACCCTGATGAAGTCTGCCCTGCTGGCTGGAAGCCTGGTGATGCAACGATGAATCCCGACCCGAAGAAGTCGAAAGAATACTTTGCAGCCGTATAGTTTGTTGATTAGCTAACGGTATTGCTTTTAGTCTTGAGTCCGTAGTCGTTCCCTGCCTCCTGGTAGGCTGAAGGCTGCGGACTTTTCTTCTACTATCTTGAAGTAAACCCCTGTCGCTTCTTACGTTCTTCGTCTTATATGCTGACTTCTTCGGATTTTAGTGGGCTGCTCAATCAGCGTTTTCTGAACAACTTTTTTCCCATTCCTGCAACCAACGCTCTGGTAAAAGGCATGGTGACGCCCGGTTTTGAGCTGCCTGATATCACAAATGGGCGCTCGGTGAAGTTAGCAGATTTTCGCCGTCGGCGTCCCGTTGTTTTAGCATTTACCCGTATTTTTACCGAAAAGCAATACTGCCCGTTTTGCTTCCCGCACATCAAGGCATTGAACGAACAGTACAACGAGTTTCTCGATCGCGATGTGGAACTGCTGATGATTACCAGCACCGACGCCAAGCAAAGCAAAGCCGTGATTCAGGATTTGGGCTTGAAAATGCCGTTGCTGAGCGATCCAAGCTGCAAAGTTTTTCGGACATATCAGACTGGGCAAGCCTTAGGTGCGCCCCTCCCCGCTCAGTTTGTGCTCAACAAGGTGGGACAACTCCGCTACAAGCACCTGTTCTCCTTTTTAGATCACAACGCCAGCGTTGAGACCTTGCTCAAGGTTGTAGAGGTAGTTTAAGCGCTTGCTATTTATTGGTAGTAGCGTGATCGACAACCCTTGAATTCGCTCCGTCAGCTTTAAGCCTTTATCCTTCATCTCTCATCCTTCCCCTAAAGCCCCTGCACCCGACTGTACCAGCGCAAGAGCACTCGCGCCAACCGCTCTGGATTGTGGCGGATCAGACCCGTTTGTTCATCTTCATCCATCACGTTTGCCAGTACGATGCGACGACCCATACGTGCTACAACATCGCGATCGAGAGGTACCGGGTTAGAGTTTTCTTGGGCATAGCGAATATGTGCTTTGGCAGACGGCGTTTTCTTTTGCACCAGCACTGCCCCAAATAAGGGTTGACCACAGGCACGCTCAATCGCCCGAATGTGGTCACCGACGCTATAGCCCTGGGTTTCGCCTTCTTGCGTCATAATGTTGCAGACGTAAATGCGTGGCACATCCCGTTGCGCGATCGCGGCTGTAATTTCCGGCACCAGGAGATTGGGAATAATGCTGGTGTAGAGACTACCCGGACCAACGATGATGTAGTCTGCTTCATCGATCGCTTTGAGCGCTTTGGGTAAAGCAGGCGGGTTAGGAGGCGTACAGCCAATGTTCACAATCGTACCGTTGGCTTCGGTAATGCTGGACTCGCCCTCAATATAGCGACCGTCTGACAACTCTGCCCATAGCCGGACATCGCTCAACGTGGCTGGCAGCACTTGCCCCCGCACCGCAAGCACACGCGAACTCGCCGCGATCGCCTGCTCCAAGTCACCCGTCACCTCACTCATAGCCGTCAGGAAGAGATTGCCGAAGCTGTGCCCAGTCAGCCCATCACCCGCCCGAAAGCGGTATTGAAAGAGTTCTGTTAACAGCTTTTCTTCATCTGCCAGCGCTGCCAAACAGTTGCGAATATCGCCCGGTGGCAACACCCCAATTTCACGTCGCAGTCGTCCTGAAGAACCACCATCATCAGCGACCGTAACGATCGCTGTGATATTAGCGCTGTACTGCTTTAGTCCGCGCAACAAGTTTGATAGCCCCGTACCACCACCCACGACCACAATGCGAGGACCACGGTGCAGCCGCCGATGGGTTAGCAGCAGATCAATGAGTTCTTCATCACCATCGGGCATCAACACCTCAGTAATAGAACCTAGCGTGCGCGTTTGCCCCCACCAGACCAGCAAAAACCCGATCGCCATTGCGAGTGGTCCACTGATATAGCTGGGAATAATATCGGTAACGCGATCGAGAATTTGTCTGAGAATCTGAGTGGTGTAGAAAACAGGCGTGAGCTTCAACCAGACAGCAAAGCCCAGAGTGGTGAGCAACACACCGCTGGCACTCAACAACAGCCATCGTTTCACGAACAAGCCAGGAGCCAGCCACTTAAACCACTGATTGACTCGAGTAGGAGTGCGCTGCCGCGACTCTTGCCGGAGCACATGAAGCGCTTGTTTCAGTAAACCGATTGTCATAGCTGGTTACGCACAGAGCGCGCGCACAGGAGGGAAAAGAACTGGCGTGAAGACGAGACGGGTTTGGTCTCTAGCAGCAGAATAGCTTAAGTTTTTCACTTCTACTCCGTTACTGACTGTCTCTTTGCCTTGATGGTTCAGCGCCAATTCGGTTCCCCGATCGCCCGTTAGAGTCACTGATCGGCTACTGCCGCACCACCTTAAAACCGCAGAAATTTTGAAGATGCGCTACCATAGCATCCAAAAATCAGTACGTTACCTCTGACCAAAAACCAGTCTTCGCCTCTGGCAATGAGTCTATGTCTGGTAAAGTCTTAGAAGTTTACATCTGTATGCTCCGAGCCACACTAAAATTCTCTCTCTCTAAGTTTCTTTACTGCGTAACCCTGTTAGTGGGACATCAGAAATGGGTCAGATTAGATTTTACAGGAGCGTTGGGTTCACATCCTCATGGCTGAACCGTTAATCGAACTCAAAGGGGTCTCAAAGGCGTTTGATCAAAATGTCGTGCTGGATGGGGTTGATCTGACGATCTACCGGGGCGAAGCCTTAGCCATTATCGGTCCTTCGGGCACTGGCAAGTCTACTATTCTACGCATTATCGCTGGGCTGACCGCTCCCGACTCCGGGGAGATTCATGTGCAGGGGCAACTTCGGCAGGGGCTGATTGAAGATGCCCAAGATCAGATCGGCATTGGCATGGTGTTTCAACAAGCCGCGCTGTTCGACTCGCTTACGGTAGACCAGAATGTTGGTTTCTTGCTGTACGAGCATTCTCGTTTAAAGCGTCGGCGGATTCGGGAGCTAGTGATCCAGCGGCTAGAAATGGTAGGTCTGGCGAACGTGAGCGATCGCTACCCATCGGAGCTTTCGGGCGGGATGCGAAAACGGGTTAGCTTTGCACGAGCCATTATGGCAAACCCAGATAACCCAAGAGATTCGCCAGAAGTGCTACTTTACGATGAGCCGACTGCTGGGCTTGATCCGGTAGCTTCCACGGTGATTGAGGATTTAGTGCGGCAGCTTCAATGCACCGAAAGTGGCTGTAGCACCTATGTGATGGTGACTCATCAGCAGAGTACCATTCGGCGTACGGCTGATCGAGTGATCCTGCTCTACCAGGGTAAGGTGCAGTGGGAGGGCAGCGTTCAGGCAGTAGATACAACTGATAACCCCTTGATCCGCCAATTTTTTAGTGGGAACGTGGAAGGACCCATGCAGCTCATTGGCTAATAGTAGTGAGGACTCATCATGCGATCGCGGACAGTTCGGGAAGGCTCCGTTGGCTTATTAATCCTGGTTGGGCTTGGTCTGTTTGCCGGACTAATCCTGTGGCTGCGCGGCATCAGTGTGGGCAATCGTGGTTACAAAGTGTTCATCGATTTTGTTAACGTTGCAGGGATGGAAACGGGCACCCCCGTTCGCTATCGGGGTGTGACGGTCGGTAAAATTACTAAAACGCGACCCGGACCGAATGGGGTTGAGGTGGAGATTGAAATCTCGCCCGCCGACCTGCTCATTCCTAAAGATGTAGTGGTTGAAGCAAATCAGTCAGGACTGCTAGGCAGCACATCGATCGATATTAATCCCCTCAAGCAATTGACAGCCACGGTTGCCGCTAAACCGTTAGATGCTAACTGTAACCCCGACTTGATTATCTGCAACAAAGCCCGCTTATCGGGTCGGGTCGGCGTTAGTGTGGATGAATTGATTCGCTCGTCAATGAATTTTGCCAATGCCTACAGCAGCCCAGAGTTTGTACGTGACGTGCGATCGCTGACAAAAAATAGCGCTCAAGCAGCAGCCGAAATCGCCGCGCTGAGCCGAGAATTCAAAGGAGTAGCGACCACTGTCAAGCAGCAAGTGTCCACCCTGTCAGCCTCTACGCGTAACGTCGATCGCACTGTAACCAAACTTGGGTTAACTGCCGACCAGGTGAACAGCCTACTTGCCACCAATCGCTCTAGCCTGGTAGGCACCTTGAGCAACATTAATGACATTACGGCTCAACTGCGTACAACTGTAAGAACGCTGAATCCAATAGTGAACCGTGTACAGCAAGGTCAACTACTGCAAAACCTGGAAACACTTTCTGCCAATGCGGCACAAGCCTCTGCCAACTTGCGCGATGTTTCCAACGCCTTGAATAGCCCCTCCAACGTCATCGTCCTACAGCAAACCCTGGATTCAGCCAGAGTCACATTTCAAAACGTACAAAAGATTACGTCTGACCTGGATGAATTGACTGGTGATCCAGCCTTTCGCACCAATTTACGCAATCTAATCAATGGCTTAAGCAATCTGGTGTCGTCGTCCAAGCAGCTTCAGCAGCAAGCCCAGATCGCCCAGATTTTAACCCCGATCGCACAAGCTGCTAATAACAACCAAACCCAGTCAGCCACCAGCGACACCGCAACCAGCACGCCTTCCAAGACCATACCTGAGGTATCTAACGCATCCTCTATGCCAACACCACAACAGTAGGGACACACGCCGTTTGAGGTCAGCGGAAAAAACCTTCATCCCTCATCCTTTAGCCTCATCCCTCCTTCCTAACTCCAATCATCCCGTTTACTACCTCGTCCCCGATAGACTTGAGCGCTTGCATGAATCTCACGCGTCTTGGCGTTCAATGTTTCGTCAGTCAAATTCCACTGTTTCAGCACTTTATCTAGATCGATTTGAATATCACGCGCTCCTGGAAAACCACGATAGCGAATCCGCAGACGTGCCAGTTCTGCCAGGTTGTAGTCCGTGGGTGCTTCGGCAAGCAGCGTGTTAACAATCTGGCGATCGCTGCTCCAAAGGGGATGCTGTTGGTCTTTCTGATCGTCAGCCATGAGTTAGTTGTGGGTAGTGGAACGTTTGGCAAGCGCTGAGCCAATGCTAATCGTTGTGGGGGAACTGCGGAAGTTTGCTCAAGGGTGCTGCATTAGGTTAAGTGGGTAGTGGGCAGCACGTCAACTAGCATGTCAGCGATTGCGCCCGCGTTGATGCCGATTGAGATCGGAGTACATCCGGTTTCAAACGATTGGACTGCTACCCACGCGCTCAGACACTCACGATCGATCTACCTGACGCCATCAAAGCAAACGCTGACGCTGAAAACCATCGAAGTTTTTGTTTGAAAGTCGAATTGTTACAGTAGACTGACGGATAATCTTTACATGGATCGTTGACAGAGAATCTGCCATCGCGATCGTCAAGGCTACAACTGTAAACAGTGCAGTATAGGGAGTGGGGTTCCGAAGATCAATTTGGGTACGTTGACTGAGTAGCGCGATCGCAACCAAGAGGCGCTGCTGGTGTGTGTTAAAGGAGTGATGAGAAGCTGATGTCTACTGCATTTCGATCTGTGCCCCCGCCTCGGCGATCCCCATCCGATCGTAGACCGCCTCTCTACCCCCTGCCGACCAAATCTAACTCAGGGCACCGCGTTCAAACCGTTTCCAGGCAACCTCTAAGAGCCGTGCCTGCTGCATCAAGTGCTGCCGTTAAACGGTTGCCCCGATCGCGACCCATGCCGTTATGGCTGAGGCTCTTCATCCAGCTTCAGCGCGGTTCTCTAGTTATAACCTTCGTTTTGGCAACTGCCGCCCTCGTTGTATACGGCAACACGGTATATACTCAGCAGCTTTGGAGTAAAGAGTATCGGAAGCTAAAGACGCTTCAGCGCAATGAGCGAGAGATGGTAGCCACGAATGAAGGGTTGAAGAACCAACTAGCACTGCAAGCAGAACAACCAGGCTCAGGCTTAGTGCTTCCCAGCACAGACAGCACGATCTTTTTACAGCCCGCACCTCAACGGGCTCTGCCAGCCGCAAATCCCACCGTCCTTCAGGCTGAACCCGCACCAAAGACACCCCTGGGATATTAAGCCCTTGGGATCTTAAGTAAATGTAACTATGTCCAGTCCTCCCCGCTCCTTAGCAGCTCAACCTGCTCGTCGTTTAACAGCTAAAAAGCGCCCCCGCATCAATCGCGCTGCGCTGGTGGAGTCACCAACGTTTCGTTTGTTGTTGGTCTGGGGAGCATTAGTGGCAGGTTGTGGGCTACTCATGCTCAACTTATTCCGCCTGCAAGTTACACAAGCGCCAAAACTGCAAAAGCTGGCTCAAGAGCAGCAGATGATTTATATGCGTCCGTTTGTGCCGCGTCGCCAAATCATCGATCGCGCGGGTTCTGTCTTGGCGTTAGATCGTCCCATTTATACTCTGTTTGCCCATCCCAAACTGTTTAAGGAACAAAAGCAAGCGATCGCCGAGCGACTGGCTCCCCTGCTGCAACGTCCGGCGGCTGAGTTGGTGAAAAAGTTTGACGAAGCCGACACTGGCGTTCGCGTTGAATATGCCCTTTCAGAAAGTACGGCTGATCAAATCACTGATCAACAAATTGACGGTTTAGAACTGCTCCAGAGTCAACAACGGCTTTACCCGCAGCAAGAGTTGATGGCAGATGTACTGGGCTACGTCAACGATGATCACAAAGGTCAAGCAGGGCTGGAATTAAGCCAACAAGCGCTGCTTGAGCGCACCGCAAACCCCGTACGGCTGAGGCGAATGGGCGATGGCTCGCTGATGCCCGATCAGGTGCCGGGGGGATTTCTCAATGTCGATGATTGGCAACTACAACTAACGCTAGATAGCCGCCTCCAACGCGTGGCGATCGCAGCCTTACAGCAGCAGGTAAAGAAATTTAGCGCCAAACGTGGGACAGTTATTGTCATGGATGTGCGCGATGGGTCGCTGCTGACCTTAGCCTCAACGCCTTCCTACA
>JBBSHC010000064.1:0-9655 GCA_038253425.1 Leptolyngbyales cyanobacterium
CATACTCTAGCCAGAACCATGACCTGCGATCGGAAAGTGAACAGATAGCTTAATTTTACAAACGTAAGCTTTTAAGACAGGAATCAGCACAACGATCCTGCCGACTGATCATAGCAGTTTACTCGGATGCTTCTGGTTCTTCCTCAAGAGGGCTGAGTAATAGAAAGGCTGTCCACTGGTCTTCAGAGCGCACTTGAAGCAACGCAGGACTTCCTTGGCCCAGGTAAGATTCCACACCCAGATCAAGCACACGGACAGGAATCTGGTGCGCTTCCAAAACTTGCTGCATCAGTTCAGCTTCCCAACGAACGCTTGTCGTTTTCAATGTTACCCACGACATAAAAACAGCCACCTTGCTAAAGGTCTCACATGAGAATGTAGATGGTAAACCTTGCTCAATGTGCCGTATTGCAACGTGTCGTGGTGAAATTACAGTCTGAATTAAGTTTGAGAGTGACTAATCATACGACGTTCATTCTAACAAAAGCTGGGCACTCTGAAAGGAGGCGAGGGTGGGTACAGCGACATGAACGGCAGCAAAATTTCAGGGCTGGTAGGGTCTTCTGAGTATGATGCGATCGCGGATGGTTCGCTCAAAGACGAAGACAATGCAGCATGGGTGATGACCTTAGATCCGTGTATTCGGGATGAATGGATTGAGCGCATTAGCTGGATTCGCTTGCTAGATAGACTGGGTGAAAATGCATTGGTTGCAGCGAACAGTTCCGAGTTTCACAAATTTTGTGAAGGTTGGCAGCAGCTCTTGCACTTCAAGCAAATAAAGCCAGGATGCCCATATCAGGAGATCTTGAGCCGAATCTATACCCGTTGGTTTGGCATCACCCCGATCGATTACCGCTCGGTTTTGTCCTGGAATCGCTATCTGCGAGCGATCGCCCACTACCACCAACACAATCTCATCATCGCAACTTTTACCCAGTACGAACTGATGCTCAACGACTTAGGCGGAGCCTTTTTTCAAGTTCTGCCTTTTCTACCGCCTGCTTACTGGAAAGCAGCAGGCGCATTCGGCGTACTCGACCAATTCTTTAACAACCTGCGCGACCTTCAAGAAGACGCCCAGCGCGGCATTTGCTATCTCCCCACCACCTTACTGCACCAGTTCGGTGTGACGCGGGAAGAAATACTCCAGCAAACTGCCTGCCAAAATTCAGGCTATGCCCCAATGATGGAGTTTTTACTCACTGATTACCTGCCAAAGCTCCAGCACAATGCCCAACCGCTCATCACGGCAAAAGATTTACCCCCTTCTTGGATCTTGTTAAGGGACTGGTCGCTGCATCGTTATCAACGAATTGAACGAGTCTTACGTGACTGCAACTTCGACTGTACACGCTTCCCCAGCTACTACTGGGCTGAAGTGCAGCAGGATTTGCCTGTGCTCCTTACTTGCCTTCAGCAGGAGAGCATTCCTACTTGCAGGAACGTGCATCACGCTCAAGGATGGCGCCGCTCAACGGTGCTACGGATGCTCAGAATTCTCAAAGGCAAGGGCGTTAACGTTATACATACGCTTGTGCATCAGCCCCTTTGGAGGCAGGAAGCACACTAAACAAAACACCGACCACCTTTAGTACAGTGCAAGAGATAAAGGCTGGGGCGTTTCAGCTTTCAACTCAGGCTTCTTGGCTCAAAGAAGAGATGATGATTCTGGGTTTTCAACTCACACAGCGATATTGGACCGATCGCTCCCTTAGCGATCGCCATCTGTAGTACTGCACTAGAATAAGAATCGCTTATTTTCTACAGAGAGTAAACCTGTCCATCAATCAGCAAGCGTGTAATCCCTTTTGCTTGTAGATGGGACGAAGTCTTTTGCAGCACGTGCCCATCAGGAAGCTTAATCACTCGCTGCGTCCGGGGGTTGGAGTACCGTTTTGCAACACGATGATTATCAAACACAGGTAAAGTTTTTTCCAAGATTTCTGCTTCAGGGATCTGCCCTAAGTCACCAAATTCCTTTAAGGGTCGGGCAATCAGCTCAGCCGATCGATCAACCACCAGATAACAGGTTCTCGGCAGAGATGCTTCGGCCAGGGGCAAGACTTGAACAAGCGCTTTCCCAGCAATCCGGCTACCCGCTAATAAATCGCCGTTGTCTGAGCCATCGTCCAGATCGTCGTCCAAATCATCGTCGTCCAGATCGTCATCGTCCAGATCATCATCATCGTCATCGTCCAGATCATCGTCATCGTCCAGATCATCAGCTAATGCTGCTCTGTCCTCCAGTAAGGTTTCACCCATCATCACCGCAGCCGCTGTCGTATCGGGTACATCAAAAACAGCGATGTCTGTCTCCTCAAGCGTTGCTTCAACTTCGTTGGTCAAAGCCGTGAGCGACTGCTTAGCTAGCTTTAATGGCGGTACTACGTTAACGTCAGCAAGCGCTAACACAGGAGTTGGTTCAGGCGGTGCTGATGAACGTTTCCGCAGCCGCCGACCGACAGGGGTCAGGCTAGAGGATAGTTCTTCTACCTCCACGTTCGATCGCTCTTGTGCGATCGTTGGCAATGGTGTTGATGTGCCTAGATTCTGTGGCTCAACGACGGCTTCAGCTAATGATTCCGCTTCGAGCGCGTCAAGAGATGCTGTACCAGTTGGTTCAGCCGCTGCTGAAAACGCAACTTCTACTAAAGGTTCAGCTTCTATTGTTGGCACAAGCGGTACATCAACAGCGGCACGCCCTCCCCGTTTCTGCTGAATTAACGTTTCGTACTCATCTTCAGCAAAGCTTTGCTTGAGAATACGGCTGATGGTGCTGTTGCTCACGCCATAACGACTTGCCAGGGTTGAAGTTGTCTCACCTGGTTGTCGATAGAGTTGCAGAAGCTGTTGTTTATCGGATTCGGTCAGTTTTCGAGAGGTCATGCTATAGGCTGCGGAGAGAACTAGCCACCTGCTTCATTCTATTCTGAACGGCAGCTAATCTGGCGGTATTCACAGATTTAGCGCCGCTTTTAGGGTGAAGCGATCGCATTTTGTAGGCTGTCGCGATCGACCCGCTCAGGATGAGGCACGCCTACGTGTACCGGCACGGCTACGAGAACGACCAGATAGATCATGTTCTAGCGCCGCTCCGATGCCAAAGAGCACACCACTGAAAACCCAGAACACTTCCAAAAAGCCACCACTCTGATAGTCTGCCACACGCGCCGTTGCGTACTTGAACCAGATATCAGCCACATAAAGCGAGAATGCTGCTGCCGCAATCATGCGCCAGGATTGGGCAAAGCGTCCGCCCCAGAATGCTAAGAGGAGGGTTGTCGCAATAATCAGCAACAACACATCGCAAATGATGTAGAAGCCGCTGACGATCGGTTCTAAAGGTGCCAGTAGTGCTTCTAAAGACGTTGCCCAACCTGGAACGACTTTTTGTTCTTTTGCAGAGGCAGCGCTGCTTTCTGGAGCGGTTCCGATCGCTTTTTTCTCTGGAGCCACAGGTGCGGGAGACACAGCCGATGAAGGTTTTGGGGCTACGCTCGGTTGTGCTTTAAGTGAAGGAGCAGGCTTCGGGCTGGCTTTGAGTGCTGCTGGTTTGGCAGCCAGCATTGAAGAATGATCAATAGGAGTAACCTGAGCCGCTACGGGCTGTATGAGAAGCGATTGTACTGAGCCAGGCGCAGGCGACGAAACAAACCAGGCAATCAGAATCCCGACCGCCGCAATCACCGCAACCACGCCCCACTGCCAAATCTCTAAATTAAGTCGTCTGGAGGCAACCGCCAGCATCATACCAATAATCAGAAAAATGTAGGTAAAGATAAAAAAGAAATCGCCCGGTGATACGGCTGCTTCGCGTCCTAAGAAAGTCTCCCAATAGGTGAAAAACAGATTACCCAGGAAGTAGCAGAGCATTCCTAACCCGATACACAACCAAACGTTACGACCACTAACAATTTGTGGGCTGCGCCAGTTTCGCAGACATAGCCAAGTAGCAGCAAGATAAGCGATCGCTTCAAAAGCGCTAGTTCCCAACGAATACCAGAGCGGACGCCCTTGACCGGGAAGCGGCACACTGAAGAGCAGAAAAAAGAGAAGTGCCAGGACTGCCCAGACAATTTCGGTGAGCACGATCGCCTGTACAGAGGGGAAATTTTTAGGAGGAGTAGATGATTTGTCCAAGGAACTGCCTAGTGAAGTTCAACTGAGATGCGATGACGATATTGGACGAATAACCCGACAAAAGCGCTTGTCCGAATCGGATCGTAAGCGAAAGCGGCATGATCAAGCGAATCGTGAACATTTCTTCAAGCTAACGCCATAGTTTACCAAGGGGAGATTGATTTAACCAAGCCTGAAAAATCGTTCGATCGTTGCCTGAAAGATCTTCCAATGTTTCAAGCGCACGTTCTGCAAAGGTAGTGTTCCCGAAATACGCCTTGCCTAACCGATGCAACTCCTGCAACAGCGTATTGAGATGATGCTCTTGCCAGGGCGGCATTTGAGCGCCATCCAAAGGATCTAACGTGAGTAAATACTTGACTGCATCCGGTGACTCTGCCTGTGGAAACCGCCACTGCTTGAATACGTCTGAAATATCCTTCTGAAACAACCCCGCCTGCCGCTGCCCCAGCAAATCTTCGATGTCAATGTAGATTGCCTGTAGCATGAGAAGACAGGCTCTGATATAGACTGGTGTGGCTGTTGCATCGCCACCACCAACCTCTGCATCGGCTACCAGTTGCTCTAAACGAACCTTGCCCCAAACACTGTGGCGCTCCGGTTCTTCTAGCAAGACACAGGCTTTACCCTGGTTGTCGGTCAGATCTCTCCAGAATGCCTTAGCCTCCTCTTCCTGACTGGCGGTAAAGACACTAATCAAGCGAAAAGTTTGTCCCTGATAGGTGAGGATCGGGATTTGTTGATCCCGCTTCGGGTGCTGGACACTGGTAATCTCAACATCCTGCCTTTTCAGAATAAACATGACGCTGCCAATTAACTCCTGTCAGGGCTGGGCGTTGGGGCGGGATGAGGTGATTGATCTCGCCGGGAGGTAAGGAAATAGTTTTTCAATAGTTAACTGTAAGTTAGTGAGTCAAAAAGTTAGTGAGTCAAACGAACGTCAACCGTACTTAATCAATTCCCACTTTTAAGCTAACAACGCACATCGCAACCAATATTTAAGTTTTTTTTCTGAGTTTTTACATTCAGTCAGCTATGAGGACTAAGCCTTGGAAATTAGGAACCGATGTCCTCATTCTAAGCTTATAGCTTGAGGAGGTTCTGATGGTGCCTGCACGTTATATCGTATACCAATGCTGATTTACGAATAGAGTCAGAGTAACGCAGAAACTAATAGTTGATCACACTTTATCGGCAAAGTTTCAGATGACCGTTTAAGCGATAAGCTGTCTACACCCCCAAATTCTTGTTGACGAGTTCAGATGGTTAGGGGGTTGGTTGAGAGCACAGTTTCTCACTCGATCGTCTGCTTCAGGTACTGCTCGTGTTGAGGCTTCTTGTTTTATGCTGTTCTAAGAGCGATCGACCAGCGATCGTTAGTAACCATTCAGAATTGGATCCTTAGCTCAGAGGATAGAGCAACCGCCTTCTAAGCGGTCGGTCACAGGTTCGAATCCTGTAGGATCCGCTGTTCATCAAAAGCTATCAACGTTGAGGTAGCCTAGCGACGGACTACCACTGGTGTACCAATGCTCGACCAGTTAAAGAGCCAGCGAGCATGATCAACCGCGACGTTTGTGCAGCCATGACTGACGGGCGTGCCAAAACGACGATGCCAGTAGGCTCCATGAATGGCATAGCTGCCATAGTAATACATGGTGTAAGGCACATCAGCAATGTCGTAATCAGCGCCTCTCATACGGGCGTGGCGGTAACGCGACTGAATGGCGAAGACTCCCGTTTTGGTTGGGGTATCAGCTTTGCCTGTCGAGATTAGAATGGCATAGACAGGCGTTCGACCTTCCCAGGCAGTGAGTCGCTGACTTGAGAGATTGATTTCAATCCAGCGTTGCTTAGAACGCTGTAAGTTACTGACAGTAGCGGCGATCGTGTTACTGGATGTGGTAGAGTGCGCGATCGCCTGGGTTGAACTGAAACCCACGACACTCAGCAGCAGGAGTGAACTCAAAATTTGTTTGAAAGCAAAAGATAGCGGCATGAGACTTGGCTTTGTTTATCGTCTTTTACACTGCACTTAAACGGGCGTTAACGTGGCGCTGCTGGTATTCATGAGAATTTCAACGACTCTTCATCAATTTGAAGTGATCGAACGTTGGAGTCCATCGTGTCATGGAGTGGGCGTCGCTAAGCGCTGCATAAGTGTTGCAGCATGTTGGGTAATTGTGCCCCAATGACCTTCAACAACTGCCTGCCGAGGAAACAAATGACTTGAAACTCCGACCGCTACAGCTCCGGCTGTCAGGAACGCTTGAGCATTTTCTAACGTGACGCCCCCTGTGGGAATCAGTGGAATGCTGCTCAGCGGTCCTTGTAAGCTCTGGATATATGTTACGCCGCCTAACGCCTGCACAGGGAAAACTTTGACGCTGCTTGCGCCTGTCTGCCATGCCCGCACGATTTCGGTCGGCGACAAGGCTCCAGGAATGATTGGCACCTTGTGAGCGACGGCTGCTTGAATCAGGAGTGGATCAACGTGAGGTGTAAATAAAAATTGGGCACCAGCGGCGATCGCATCTTGAAGCTGCGCTGAGTTCAAAAGAGTGCCTGTGCCAATCGTGCAATGGGGCAGTTTTGCACGCAGTTGATGGATGAGTGCCGCAGCTCCATCACTGTCCCAGGTGATTTCAATGAGCCGCATCCCTCCATTGGCGGCGGCTTTTGCCATTTGGTAGCCTAGCTCACGTTGAGGCGCACGAATAACCGCGATCGCGCGAAACTGCCGCAGAAGTGTGAGCCAGGAGGATGTGTTCATGGTTGGTTTAGTCTGAAGCGCAGGCAGGCAGCAGCCAATGAAACGAAAAATACGTTTGTAGGATAGGTACTTAGTAGAGATGGCTCGCTTAGTATAGCCAGCAGCCAAAAATTCAGGGTGGCTCTAATGACTTAGAACCACCCTGAATCCGTTGATTAAGCAGTGTGAATGCGGTTATGGCAGTGTGCTACGCAATCGATGCCATTTTCACGTCGCTGTTAGCAAGTAACTCCTGGAGTTCATCCGAATCCACAGTTTCTTTCTCAATCAGCATGGCTGCCAAAGCGTCTAACACATGGCGGTTGCTAACTAAGACCACTTTACAGCGGCGGTAAGCTTGCTCCACCAGGTTACGCACTTCGTCATCGATCGCGGCGGCTGTCTCTTCCGAAAAATCCCGTTCGGCGGCAATGTCGCGTCCCAGGAACATATTGCCCTGCTGGCGACCCAGTGCGACGGGACCTAAGCGATCGCTCATGCCAAAGCGAGTGACCATTTGACGGGCCACACGGGCGACCTGCTGGAGGTCATTAGAGGCACCTGTGGTTACTTCCTCTTCGCCATAGATGATTTCTTCAGCAATGCGACCACCCAGCGCCACTGCCATCTGATTTTGCAGATAAGAGCGCGAGTACAGACCCGAATCCATGCGGTCTTCGCTCGGCGTAAACCAGGTCAGACCACCCGCACGACCCCGTGGAATGATGCTAATCTTTTGTACCGGGTCGTAGTCAGGCATTAAAGCACCAACTAGCGCATGACCTGCTTCATGGTAAGCGACCAGTTCTTTACGCTTTTCGCTCATGACCCGATCTTTTTTCTCTGGTCCAGCCAGCACCCGATCGATCGCATCATTTACCTCGTCCATCGAGATTTCAGTCAGGTTGCGACGCGCTGCCAAGATTGCCGCTTCATTCAGCAAGTTGGACAAGTCTGCTCCTGTAAAACCAGGTGTTCGACGAGCAATTTTCTCCAAATCCACATCCTTTGACAGCGTTTTGCCACGGGCATGAACGTTGAGAATCTCCAAACGACCCGCATAATCGGGGCGATCGACGACTACCTGACGGTCAAAACGCCCAGGGCGTAGCAGTGCGGCATCCAATACATCGGGACGGTTCGTCGCTGCGATGATGATGATGCCTGTATTGTCCTCAAACCCATCCATTTCAGTCAGCAACTGGTTGAGGGTTTGTTCCCGCTCATCGTTACCACCGCCCAAGCCGGCACCCCGTTGACGACCCACTGCATCGATTTCATCAATAAAGACGATACAGGGAGCATTGGTCTTCGCTTGTTCAAACAGGTCGCGGACGCGGGATGCACCCACACCGACAAACATTTCGACAAACTCAGAACCGGAGATAGAGAAGAAGGGAACACCTGCTTCGCCTGCAACTGCACGCGCCAAAAGCGTTTTACCCGTTCCTGGTGGTCCGACTAGCAGCACACCTTTGGGGATCTTGGCACCCACAGCAGTGAAGCGATCGGCGTTCTTGAGGAAGTCCACCACTTCACTCAGTTCCAGCTTTGCCTGGTCAATACCAGCGACATCACCGAATGTAACCTGGGTTTGTGGCTCCATCTGAACTCTGGCTTTTGACTTGCCAAAATTCATTGCCTGACTACCAGGACCGCTCTGAGCGCGACGCAGCAAAAAGAACAAGCCCACCAGCAGCAATACTGGGAAGAAAAGGCTGCTCAAGGCTTTGAGCCAAAAACCATCGTCAGATTGAGGCAGTACGGAAATATCGACTTTGTTTGTTGTCAGGATATTGAGCAGTTCTGGATCGTTTGGCAAGTTGACTACAATCCGGTTGTTGCCATCCTGCACTACCGCGATGCTGCGATCGGCACTAAGGCGAACTTTCTCAATTTTGCCTTCCTGAACCTTCTCAATAAACTGGCTGTAGCGCCAGGTTTCCCGACTGGGGGGCTGCTTATCAAAGAACGCCGTCGCCAAAGAAACGACAACGATCGCTAGCAGCGTGTATAAACCAACATTTCTCCACCGCTTATTCACCGGGTTCTGTCCTCCTCTATAGGGGTGCGGAGTTTTCCACTATTCATTTCATTGTTAATTAATATTAACGCAATCTCAGGAATAGCGGATCGGGTTCAGGCAGCAATCTTCAGCGTACTGCCTGTTTTCATCATGCCAAAACTGGGATAAATAGATCCTGTTAATGTTTTTGCATGTCTCAATCCTAACGAATGAGTTGCCGTGGCGAAGTGCTAGTTGCCATTATGAACAGTCGGGCAGATCTCGATCTTGCTCGCGAACAGCACTGGTATCGTATTCCGATCGAACAGGTTGAAATGCTGAAACAGCTTGGCTGCTGGGCACCTAAATGGCTGGCATTTTACCAAACAAAAGTATTTGGCACCGAAGCCTATGCTGTGAATTATTACGCGAAGGTGACACGCGTTGATGAGGTTTCCCGTGGGGAACTGTTCCCCGATCGACCCAGAGATGCCAAAAGTGAACAGCGGTACTACAAGCTAGAACTGTCACCGTTGGAAAAGCTGTCGCCAGCGATCGCCAGCCAGTCACTACGACGCGTTACCTTCATTCCGACCACGCTGGCACAGTTCAAACGAGCAAAAGATGTGTCTGAACTGATGCAGTTGCCGGACTGAATAAATTGTCTAAATGGGGCTGAAGGCAAACTTGATGACTTCACACTTTAGAAAACGCAGGTTCCGGCGTCAAGCGAACGAGAACTTGCTTGAGTACCA
>JBBSHC010000065.1:0-9605 GCA_038253425.1 Leptolyngbyales cyanobacterium
CACGTTGCCACTATCACTGATGCCCAGCGTCGAATTGGCAATAAAACTGCCCCTCACCAGGTTCACGGTTCCGCTGGCATTAATGTCAATATCACCCGCTTTGCTGCCAAGAAAACCTTGCCCTGCTTCAATGCCGCCTCGCACAAGGCTGCGATCGGCTAAGTTGACGTTGTAGGCATTGATCTCAACGCTGCCGCCCGATCGAACGTTTACCTCTGACTGGTGCAAAAGGGATACATCCGCTAGCGCTAGCGGATTGCTAGCAGAAAAGTCTGCGCGCAGTGTGCTGCCGTTACCGCTCAGTGCCACGCTGTCGGGTGCTTTTAATCCGCCCAACGTAACACGACCGCCGGGTGCCAGTAAGGTGCCGTTGTCGAGAGTGACGTCGCCGCCAACTAACGCTAAGCTTTGTCCTGCTAGCACCTGTAGCGTCCCACGATCGAGGATGGACTGTGCCGCAATTTGATTGAACAGCAACGCCGACGGACTGACCGTTATCAGGGGGACCGACGTGGGGGCTGTAGCGCTAAACGTGCCTTGATTACCAAAGGCGATCGCGGTTGCAGTCGTTGCCAGAAATGATCCCCCCAGGTTAAGGGCAGCATTGGGACCAAAGAGAATGCCGCTGGGGTTGATGAGAAAGACATTAGCCGTGCCATTTGCCCGAATGAGACCGTCGATCGTAGAGCGTTGCCCACCTGTAACACGAGCAATCACATTCTCAATACTGGCGGCATTGTTGAAAAAAGCAGTTTCCCCTTGCAGCAGCGAGAACTGCTCAAAGCTGTGGAAAAGATTACGATCGCGAACGGCTCCGCCATCAATTTGCTTGAGTGATCCCGCAGAAACCTGCGATCGCTCCCTGATCGCTAAAGTCGCGTCAGGCACAATCTGTGCAAGCGCATGTTGGCTGGTACCGACTACCCCAATCAGCACTATGTAGCAGCAAACTACCTGACAGCCCGTCAGTAGCCGTTGCTGCGATTGTTTCACAGCCACCCCAATTGCCTCCCCAAAAGCAGCCTCGTTGAATCGGTTGAGATGCAGAGTAGGCAGTGTCAAGCAACAAGAGTGGTTGACCGTAAAATCCGTGAGCAATGCCTAGCCTGCAACCCGTTGCTCAACCTGATGCAACGTTAAATTTTTTACTTGCTAATCTTCTATTGTGATGAAGATAACCTGAAAAAGAATGTAGTTTCGTGAAACAATATGCGTTTTTCGTGTGGAAAATGTGTGCTTGCCAGAAAGACACGTAATGCTGTGATGAGCAATGACGCTACCGCTAACGATACGCTCCCGATGCAAGGACAATGATTTTTGGCATTGCGATCGACGATTAGCCCGATCGTAGTCATCTAGCGTTCCTTGTCTTTTTCTTCACGCACTCTCGGTTTCTAAAAGGCTGCCATGCGCCGTTGTCTCCAATCGTTTCGCCTCCTCGGAGGGCTGTTTGTCAGCAGCTTAGTTCTCTGTCTGTGTTTGGGGCAAGCTGCCTTTAGCTTCAATACTGACGGCGTTTCTAGTCCTGTCCAGGCAAGTTTTGTGCAGCCAACTCAGACCGCCAACCTGACGCAGCAGGGCTTAAACCAGTATCAGAGGGGTGAACTGCAAGCCGCGATCGCCCTTTGGCAAACTGCCCTGAGTCTCACACCAGAGCAGCCTTCCGAAACAAGGACAAATCTGTTGCGTTATCTGGCGCGAGCGAACCAGCAAATTGGGCAGGCTGATCACGCGATCGCATATCTCAATCAACTCATCGCAGACTATCGGCAGACTGGCAATATGCAGCAGGCTGGCAGAATGCTGACCGAACAAGCACAGGCTTACAGTAATTTGGGGCAGCATCGTCAAGCGATCGTGCTGCTGTGTGGCGATCCCGCAATGGAACGAACCTGTACACGCAATAGTGCCTTGGCGATCGCCCGTGACCAGACAGACACGGTTGGCGAAATGGCGGCGTTGGGCAGTTTGGGGAACGCGTACCGTTTGCGAAGCGAATACGAGGAGTCCATTCAGGCGTTGCAGAAAACCCTCTCGTTGGCAATGCAGACAAACAATCAGCCCTACGTCTTCTCTGCTCTCAACAGCCTGGGTAACGTTTATGTCAGTCTGGCAAAACGAGACGATCGCCGTCGCCAGTATGCCGAACAGTCTGCGGCTGATCAAGAGGCACAAACCTTTGCTCAAAACGTTGCCCGCTATGATGGCAAAGCGATTGAGTCGTTTGAAGCCAGCCTTGTTGCTGCCCGTGCCCAACGTGATCCCCTCGGTGAACTGCGATCGCTGCTCAATCTCATCGTGCCTCTTCAGCGTCAGCAGGTGGCAATTAGCGGTCAGCGGTCAGCGGTCAGCGGTCAAACGGCAGAACAAAATGTAGAGCACGTCCAAGCGCTCTCCCGCCAAGCGTCAAGTACCTCTAGCGATCGCCTCCAGCAAGCCCAGGACCTTCTCGCCCGTCTGCCCAATTCACGCGAAAAGGCTTATGCAACACTTCGATTAGCCACGTTCATGCAACTGGTGTCGGGACAGCCAGCAACGATCGATGTTGACCCAACAACCCGCTGTCTCGCTGCTGAAGTGCCGTTGCCCGTAGAGACCTTACTGCGTCAGGCGATCGCGATCGCGCAGCAGATTCAAGATTCCCAATCGGAGGCGTTTGCATTGGGGCGCTTGGGTCACGTCTACGAATGTCGTCAAGCCTATGGGCAGGCACTAGCGCTGACGCAACAAGCACAATTGACCGCTGCCAATCAAGACAGTCGCTATCTGTGGGAGTGGCAAGCTGGACGGATTTTGCAGGCACAAGGAAAAACAACTGATGCGATCGCTGCCTACGATACGGCTGTCAAAACTCTGCAAGGTATTCGCGGTGATCTGGCGATCGCCAGCCGCGATTTTCAGTTTGACTTTCGCGACACGGTGGAACCCGTCTACCGGGAGTTAACGGCACTTTATTTGCAACAGGCAACTGACAGTCAGAAGCAGGTAGCTCAGCAATTGGAAAGTAAAGCGCTCAGTAAGAACGTTTCTCTCTCTGCGACCGCCTCCATGATCGAAGCAGCGCTAGAAACCATCGATCGCTTGCGGTTAGCAGAACTGCAAAATTACTTTGGTGATGATTGCTCATTGGAAGCAACGGCGAAACCGATTACCCTCGTTGACCAGAAAACCGCCGTTTTGAGTTCCATCATCCTGGGCGATCGCGTTGCTGTGATTCTGACTCTACCCACCCAAACTCAGCAATTTCGGTCTCAAGTGCAATGGCTTCCTGCCGATGCTCAAACTTTACGGGCAACGATAAACGATCTCCGCCTCCGTCTAGAAAAGCGCTCTGATTTGGCAAATACCTATGAGGCACCAGCGCAGCAGGTGTATGACTGGCTCATTCGTCCCTTTGCCCAAGCTTTGCAAACTGCCCAGATTGAAACGCTAGTGTTCATTCAAGACGGCATTCTGCGGAGTATTCCGATGGCAACGCTGTCTGACGGCAAGCAGTTTTTAGTGGAACAGTACGCGATCGCCAGCACACTGAGCCTTACACTCGTTGATCCCACTCAACTCGACCCTCAATCCCTACGTGTGCTCAGTTTCGGACTAACCAAGCCAGCCACTGTGGAAGGTCCAACCTTTTTTGCGCCCCTCAGCTTTGTCAAAGCCGAAATCGACAGCATTCAGGCGACGATTCCCGACAGTAAAGGGCTGCTCGATGATGCCTTCACACCAGAGCGACTCCAACAAGAGCTGATGCAAAATGCCTTTCCGATCGTGCATTTAGCCACTCACGGCAGATTTGGCATTGACTCGCGCGATACCTTTCTCGTGACTGGCAAACGGGAGAAACAGAGGCTAGAGGATGGGACAGCAGGCGTAGAGGCAGAACAGGGGAGCGGAGCAGCATTACCTCAAAATGCAGCGATCGCCGCTCAAACCTATAACAAAAAGCTGACGATGAACGCGCTCTACCGCATGATCCGCAACATTCGGCACGGCAATGCACTGGAACTGCTGACACTCACCGCTTGCGAAACCGCCGTTGGCAGCGATCGAGACGCCCTTGGCATTGCAGGCATTTCACTCCAGGCAGGCGCACGCAGCACGGTTGCCTCTCTGTGGCAAGTGGATGATCAGGCAACTGCCCAACTCATTACGCACTTCTACCAGGCACTCCGTCAGGGCATGAGCCGCGCCAAAGCTTTGCAAGCTGCTCAAAAAACCTGGCTCCAGCAGCATCCAGATGAACGCCACCATCCCGGCTATTGGGCAGCCCTGATCCTAGTCGGTAACTGGCTGTGAGGCATCGGTGTGGGCGGTTGGGCAAAACGGTGTTCCCACAACAGCCGATGGTTCTGCCTTCCTACATGGGGATTAGAATTGCCTGGTTCGTTACTTTGCAGCGATCGCGCTTTGACAGGAGCAAAAGGGTATTTCAACCACACTATTCAACGCTTTCAATTATGCCGCTTTTCTAACCTCGGGCGTGCAAACTTGGTAGCATGGCACTCTACCTTACCGAGTTTCTCCCATGCCCAACCTGCTCAACGTGCTACTGGGAGGGCTAACGCTGTTCATTAGTGGAGTCGCGTTCTTTCTCACTGCCTGGATTGTTGTTCCCGCGCCAACGTTGGTGCTACTGCCGTTGGGTGTGGGTGCGCCAGAGGTTAGCCCGTGGCTGATAGTGGCAAACGCGATCGCGGCGCTGCTTGCTCTGGTGTGCAGCCATAAAAGCTGGTTTTTTCGGGTGGTGCTTGCCTGTAGCCTGTTTAGTCTGGTGATTAGCACATTACCGCTTAGCCAGTTTTCGGCTGCCAATCAACAGGCTCAAAATGCTATGCAGACAGCGCTGGGAAGCGATTATTTGGCACAGATTGCCCCTGGTGTACGGGCGAAACTGCGGTCTCAACCATTCGTGCTGATGGATGCGTTTCGAGGTATCCCAGACTCTTCAGTGCGGGTTATGTCAGGCATACCGTTTGCCAAACCAGAGGGCGTACCGTTGACTCTGACGGTGTACCGTCCGTCTGCGGTGGGTACCCATCCCACGATCGTGGTGATTTATGGTGGTGCATGGCAGCGCGGCAACCCAGATGATGATGCGCCGTTCAGCCGCTATATGGCAGCACAGGGCTATACCGTAGTTGCGATCGATTATCGTCACGCACCCCGCTACCGTTTTCCAGCCCAGATTGAGGATGTGCGATCGGCGCTGACATACATTCAGCAGCACGCCAACGAGTTGGAAGTAGATTTACAGCGCGTTGCCTTGATGGGGCGATCGGCAGGCGCGCACCTGGCAATGCTGGCAGCCTTTCAACCCAGTCCAGTTCCCATCCAGGCAGTAGTGAGCTATTACGGTCCCATTGACCTGACGGCTGGCTACTACGATCTACCCAAACCCGACCCCATCAACAGTCGCGCCGTACTCAATGCCTTGCTAGGTGGAACGCCTGAAGAGTTTCCAGCCTTGTACAAGCAAGCATCGCCAGCTACCTACATTCAGTCATCACTACCACCGTCCCTGTTGATTTATGGCGGACATGATCACCTGGTACAGGCAAAGTTTGGGCGATCGCTCGGCGAACGGCTACAGGCAAAAGGCAATCGCGCCGTCTTTATCGAAATTCCCTGGGCAGAACACGCGTTTGACAAAGTGTTTAACGGTGTCAGCAATCAATTAGCGCTGTACTACACCGAACGCTTTCTAGCCTGGACCTTGAGGTAAAGCCAACAAACAACTTTTTTAGCCTTTAGCCTTCACCCTTCATCCCTCCTACGACGCACTCTTCATCACCAACGGTCCAGCAGGAATGGGAGGCGCGATCGCTGACTCAGCCGTGATTAGCATTTGCGAGACCGTCGCACCACACACTGCCTCTGGTAGAGACCAGCGGACGGTTCCAGTACGGTTGTTATTGAACTGTCCGCAGTAGGTGGGCGTTGTGGCACCCTTCGGCACTGCCCAAAGACGATAGGCTTGACCTTCAGGCAAGGCAGGCAGGTTTTGCACCAGCACAACAGCGGCATGATGACTGGTATCGATCACCAGGCTACCAGAGGCGCTGGCGGCTTTTTCGGTGCCCTTCAGCGTGTAAACGGTACGATCGGGTTGCTGAAGTGTCGCAACGATCGCTCGATCGGTTTGAGCCCTTTGACGGAGACGGTAGTTGTCCACCAGCAAGGCGATCGTCACCAGTGCCGCGATCGCGCTTGCTGCTTGAAGCCAAATCACAGGACGACGGCTGGGGGCTCGACGCGATGGTGTGGTTTGTACTACGCTGGTTCTTTCTGGAGTCCTTTCTGATGGCAGTTGGGCAGTAGCCGGATCGCGCTGGGTCAATGGAGCCACTGGTTCCGGTAGAGCAGCTTGAGTCGCTTCTGAAAGCTCTATGCCTGATGTATGGTCTAGGCGTTGAAAGAGGCGATCTTTCAAGTCGGCTGCCATCGGCATAGCAGGAACGCTGTAGGAAAGCGCGTTGGTAGTTGTTTCATGCTCTGCCAACTCAGCCGCCAACTCTGGATTTGCTATGACCTGAGCCTCAACCCACTGCCGATCCCCATCGTCTAGTAGATTGAGTGCATAGAGCGGAGCCAGTTCACAAAAACAACGGTCTTCAGCGTTCATCACAATTCGTTCACTTGAATTCTTATCCTAGCTTGGCTCCCAGGTACCGAGGGCAATACGCAACTTGCTCAACCCCAAACGAATCCGCGTTTTCACGGTGCCTAACGAAAGGTTGGTTTGAGTGGCAATTTCTGATTGCGTGAGTCCTTTGTAGTATGCCAGTTCGATCACCTGTCGTTGCTCTGCGGGGAGTTGGCTGAGGGCGGCTAACACCTGTGCGCGGCGTTCTGCAATCAGGACGCTTTCAATGGGATCTACGCTGGGTTTACTAATTTGGATCTCTGCCACGTTCTCTGACGCGATCGCTACTTTTGTAGTACGCTGCAATTTTCGCAGGCGATCGAGTACGCGACTACGAGCCATCATGAACAGCCAGCTATCGACTCGCCCTTTAGCAACGTCGTATCGTTCAGCAGTGCGCCATACCTGGGCAAACACATCTAAGACAACCTCTTCGCTTTCCTCGACTGATCCCAAACTCCGAAAAGCAACGGAGTAGAGAACGCGGGCATAGCGGTCATACAGTGCTGCCAGTGCTGCCTGATCCTGCTGGGCAATCTGAATCAGGAGACGGGCATCATCGGGAGGGGGGGCGATCGCCATTCTAAGGATACTGACATTACAGTGCTTGCAGTTTTGACTGAATTATTAGCTCACGCCAGAACAAGCCTGATGTCATTTAATCACAACTCAGCCTCGCTTACCTTAATGACGAGCAGTATCCTAAGGACGAAAACCATACCTATCGGAAGTAGCTAGAGCCGCTATGGGTGATCTGGGGCTGAATGCGATCGCGCACTCGTCTCGCTTTGAGCTTGGCTTGCCAGTCACGAATTGCCATCGCCGTGCGCACCATCGGCGGAATGTAACCCCCTGAAGCCATTTCTGAGGCATCCGCAGCAGCAGGAAAAGGCTTGGGTTTGACATTCATGCAATGCACCAGAGTATCAAAGTACGGTTCTAGCGCCAGTGCTCGCATGACCTCACCGACTGACTGATAGCGATCCTGGGGCGACACCTTGAGCATCTTGCTGAGCACCGTACCAAAATGGGCGCTTATATTAATCTGGTCGTTCCAGCGAATCTCACCCGTCATAAATTCGTAGTCAAACTCCAGCGGTGGCTTGCCCGACAACAGATAGAGACAGGTCATGCCAACGGCATAAATATCGCTAGAGTAAAGGGGGCGCGATGCCAATTGTTCCGGTGGCGCAAACCCAACCGTACCGACAAACTGGGTGGTGGTTGGTCTTGAACTCGAATCGCTTACCTGAGCAATCTGCTCTTTAACGGCACCAAAGTCAATGAGCACCAGCCTGCCATCGTCTTTGCAGCGAATTAGATTCGGCGGCTTGATATCTCGATGAATAACGCGGTTTTTGTGGACATATTGCAGCAAAGGCAAAAATTCTCGCAAGAACCGTTTGACCGCCTCTTCTGAGAAAGGACCATAGCGCTTCACTAACTTTGTCAGCGTAAAGCCTCGCACGTATTCTTGAACCAGATAAAACTCGCCGTCAGTTTCAAAGTAGTTCAACAGTTGCGGTATCTGAGCATGGCTACCAAGCTTACCGAGCGTTGTGGCTTCTTGTTCAAACCGTTGACGGGCTTTTTGAAGGGCAGTAGCATCATTGACTTTCGGGCTGAGTTGCTTGATTACACAGAGCGGTTGACCAGGCAACGTCAGATCCCGCGCCAGAAACGTAATGCCAAACCCACCGCGACCCAAAATTTTCAGGATTTCGTAGCGTCCATGAAACCGTTGCCCAGAACCACAAATCTGACCCAGATATGTCTGGTCTGTAATATCAGCGCGAAAGTTTGACAGATCGGTAACCGGGCGATTCATCTGACAGCAACCCAATGATTGGTAATAATGTCGATCGGAGCTTAGGCTTCAACGGGGGGAGTGACAACGGTAGGGGCACACTGACGTAAACGGTGAACTAACATAAACGGTTGAGCTTTTTTTAGGCAGTGGCTCTTATCGTTTAGCTTCATTTGATTCCAGTCTAGAGACAAATCAATCGGTATGCAGGAAATCTTTAAATACAGGTTCGCTAGAACACCCGTGTGAGAACATCTATAGCAAGGACAGATTCAGCAGTAGATTCGTTAGAAGTAGATTCGTTAGAAGATGAACAGGATGCTAGCGATCGCGGGTGTGCATCCATTAAAACAGACCCACCTCAACTCTGATCAGTTGACCAAAAATCAGTAACGTCATACCCAAGCTCGTCTAACATTTGCCGCAGTAGGGGCAGACTGAGACCAATGACATTGGTATGGCAACCATCCAGCCGTTCGACAAATAAACCACCTTTGCCTTCCAGCGCAAAACCTCCCGCACAGTGGATGGGTTCGCCCGTTGCAACGTAAGCAGCACTCTGACGATCGCTCACCTGGGCAAAATGAACCTGGGTGATCTGACAGCGAACGAGCGTTTTGATCTCTGAGTCAACGCTGCTTTCTGGCTCCAGACTACGCTCGGCTGAGCGCTCACGTCGAAGCCTGACTTCTGACCCCCAATCATCAGAAGCTGGCGCGATCGCCAGTAACGCATGTCCCGTGTAAAGCTTGCCGACCTGTCCCCGCATTTGCTGCCACCGAGCGATCGCCTCACTGGGACTAGCAGGCTTACCGTGAATTTCGCCATTGATTGCCAGAACGGAGTCGCATCCTAACACCAGTGTTTCAGACGCGGTACGATCGTCCTGCTTCGTGGCGTTTAACTGCGTAGCGATCGTGGTTGCTTTACTGAGCGCCAAAGCCTTCACCAATGCCTCTGGATCAGCACTTTGTACTTGCGATTCATCAAAATCACTTGGTTTTACGAGCGGTTCAATGCCAACACTTTGCAATAACCATCGTCGTGCTGGCGAGGCAGACGCGAGAATAAACTGTGGCGTACCCATTTTTAATGATGGTTAATTGATGTGAGTGATGAATTTTAAGTATTAACACTATGCAAAAGTCAACATCACAG
>JBBSHC010000066.1:0-9577 GCA_038253425.1 Leptolyngbyales cyanobacterium
AATTCAAGCCAACGATTAATGTGCCCCCGCTGCCCCGGAGAGCGCCCATGCCCTCGCAGATCAAAGCCGTAAACAGCGTAACCTTGAGCAACCAGGTACTCCACCGCAGGAACGAACAACGTACTATGTCCCCCCAGACCATGTACTAAAACGACTGTAGCTTGAACCGCTTTTTCAGGGTGCCAGCTTTGAAAGTAAAGGCGTGTGCCACCAAAGCCTTTGAAAGTGCCTTCAATGTGTTTCATTTTAATTTTCCCCAAACACGTTCCACCCGACGTTGGTCTTAAGACGGTTCCTGGGGGCATGGGGGGTAGGAGGTTGAGCTTGAAGTGAAGATGAAAGTCCTACCAACCGTGGTCTCAGACCATTGCAGTCAAAGCGCCAACTTCTAAACCCATTATCGTTGAAGGTTAGAAGCTACTCTATCTCTACTTAGTAGTATATCTATCCATACGCTTAGACACATTCGTAATTTCCGGTGATTTCTATGCAGTAACAGTCCCAATGCTTTGTAAGAAAAGGGATTGGAGCCTTTGTCCACAAACACGGGATTTCACTCCCCAGAAACATCTCCGCTTTAATGGTGGGACTTACGTAAAGATCCCCAACTTCTGCACGGTGAGTGCGCTTTTTGGCTAAGTTGCAACCAGAACTCGGGGATCTAAACACCTTACGTCTAAGTTCTAAATGATTAACTTTGCAACAGCAGACGTGACACTGGTAGACGGTTTTCGACTGCGCCCAAACCGCTGCTGTCAAAGTGCTGAGCATAATCGAAGCAAATATTTTTGAGTGCTGAGCGTAGTCGAAGCACCATCCCAATCGGTCGTAGCAGTGTAGTCACAAACATTACTGGTTTAATAGAGCCGACTTAACTCAACTCTCTCGCCCAGGGCACTGATGGCTGTGGTTTCGCACGTTTGTTGACATTGGCAAATAATTTACCTGCCTGCTTTAAGTCCACATTGCCACCGCTGATGATGACACCGATACGAGCGCCAGGAGCATTGACAATGCCTTCGAGTAACGCGGCAGTTGCCAGTGCGCCCGTCGGTTCAACGACCAGCTTCAGGCGTTCCCAGAGGAAGAACATGGCGCGTAGAATGGCGGCTTCGGAAACCGTGACCATATCGTGGACGTAATGCAGCACCAGTGGAAAAGTGAGTTCACCCAGGGAAGCAGTCCGGGCACCATCCGCGATCGTGTTGGGGTTTTGTACCGTTTGTAGAGTTTTGGTGTAAAAGGAGCGAGTGGCATCGTCGGCGCGTTTTGGCTCCACACCAATGACCTGGCAAGACGGGGCAAGGGCATGAGCAGCGATCGCGCAGCCCGACAGCAAGCCACCGCCACCACAACAGACCAGCAAAAGGTCGAGTGGTCCTACCTCATCGAGCAATTCTTTAGCAGCGGTGCCCTGTCCAGCAATCACGTGAGGATGATCAAAGGGTGGAATCAGAGTGAGTTCCCGATCGCTCGCCAATTTCTGTGCCAACGCTTCTCGCGATTCCGTCAGGCGATTGTACGTCACAACCTCAGTGCCATAACCACGCGTTGCTGCCAGTTTCACTGCGGACGCATCATCGGGCATGACGATCGTGGTGGGAATGTTGAGCAATTGACCCGACAGCGCGATCGCCTGAGCATGGTTACCAGAGGAAAAGGCTAAAACGCCCTGCTGACGCTGTGCCGCTGTTAACTGCACCACCGCGTTGTAAGCGCCCCGAAACTTAAACGCGCCCATCCGCTGAAAGTTCTCACATTTGAAAAAGACACGGCTTCCCGTCTGGCGATCGACCGTTGTTGAAGTCATCACGGGTGTACGATGCGCCTGCCCCTCCAAACGCTCTGCTGCTGCTTCTATATCCGCATAGGTCACGGGTAAAACCGCCGTCATAGCCTCATCCGCACTATCTTTTTTGGACAAATCCACCGTCTTGCTCACAAATAAATTAGGACTAATACATTACGCTGCCATGAACTGGTTGAGTTCTTGGGGCGCAAGATGCGGATGCACAACGGCACCATCCCGAAACCAAATAATGCGATCGGTACGGCGAGCTACGTCAGGTTCATGCGTCACCATCACAACGGTCATTCCCGCATGATTTAACTCGGTAAAAATATTGAGAATTTCGACGGTTGTATGAGAATCGAGCGCTCCGGTTGGCTCATCTGCCAGCAGCATCACAGGACGGTTGACGATCGCTCGTGCAATGGCAACTCGTTGTTGCTGCCCACCCGATAGCTGCGACGGTTTGTTATTCATGCGGTTCGCCAAACCAACGCGGGTTAACGCCTCAACAGCGCGGTCACGACGTTCACGATCGGGCACATTCGCATACACCATCGGTAGCATGACATTCTCCACTGCCGACAACTGAGGCAACAGATGAAATTGCTGAAACACAAACCCCAGCTTGCGATTGCGAACATGTGCAAGCGCGGTGTCATCCAGTTGTGCCACATCCTCACCGTCGAGATAGTAGCGTCCTCGCGTGGGGCGATCGAGACAACCAATCATATTCATCATGGTGGACTTACCCGAACCAGAGGCACCCATAATGGCGCAGTACTCGCCCTGCTCAACGACCAGGCTTACACCTGCAAGCGCCTGCACTTCTGTTTCACCAGAACCGTAGATTTTGTAAATGTCTTCGAGGCGAATGATGGTAGCGGTAGGCATGGGAGGGGAGGGGGAGAGGGGGAGCAGAGGAGGGGGAGCAGAGGAGGTTGGGGAGGGGAGCAGGGGAGGCTGGGGGAGCAGCGGAAGTGATGAGTGATGAGTATGAGCAACACTGTTATATTTTCTACTCCCGACCCTACTTTCGTTAGGTGCTTCTCAGAGCCACGATCGGGTCGAGTTTCGCGGCTTGACGAGCAGGAACCACGCCAAAGAATAAGCCGATGCCGCCGGAGACGCCTACTGCCAGCGCGATCGCCATTGGTGAAATGCTTGCTTTCAGGGGGGTAATGGCACCGACCGCAAGAATGCCACCAACGCCGATCGTGGTGCCGATCAATCCTCCCGCCGCCGAAAGGATGACCGCTTCGATCATGAACTGAATCAGGATGTCTTGTTGGGAGGCACCGATCGCTTTTCGTAGCCCAATCTCTTGCGTGCGCTCAGTGACCGAAACAAGCATGATGTTCATGATGCCGATGCCGCCCACCAGAAGCGAAATACCCGCGATCGCTGCCAACATAGCCGTTAAACCACCTGTAATGGTGCCTACAATCCGCAGCACATCTTTTTGCGTCTGCACCGTAAAGTCATCTTGCTCGGTAATCTTGTGGCGTAAGCGCAACAGGTTTGTCACCTGAAAGGCTGCTGCCCCCACTCTGGCTTCGTCTTTCGCTGAGATGGAAATAAAGGAAAGATCCAGACCATAGGGCGACGTGCGTCCTGCTAGGCGACTGGCTTGCGTAGTCAGAGGTACATAGGCAGCATCATCTTGGTTACTACCCAAAAATGCGCCCTTTGCCTGCAACACACCAATGACTTGAAAACTCAAGCCTTTAATACGAATTTGTTGCCCGATAGGATCTTTATTGCCAAAGAAACGGGTCGCAATATCAGCACCTAAAGCTACAACTTGCTTACTGCCTTCCACATCCTGCTGGGTCAAAAACCGACCCTTTGCCATATCAAAGCTACGCACTGCCAAAAATTCTGGCGTCGTGCCAACGACTAGAGAGCTACTGTTGAGATTACGGTATACCACGGGCAACTGGCTCTGGCGTTGCGCTGCCACTTCTTTAATAGACGGAACTTGCGCCGCGATCGCTTTTGCATCGTCCCAAACTAAAGTTCTGGGCAAGTCATAACTTCGGTTACGCGCTTCACCACTGCCTGCCGTGACAAACAGCACGTTGGGACCCAACGACTCAAACTGCTCCGATGCCAACCTCTGGGCACCTTGCCCAATGCCCACCATTGCAATCACCGACGCATTGCCGATGATAATACCCAGCATGGTCAGGGTACTGCGTAATTTGTTTGCAGTCAGCGTTTTGACTGCCATCTTGCCACTTTCAAATAAATCCATTGGGAGGGGAACGATGAAGGATAAAGGCTAAGGGATGAGGGATGAGGGATGAAGGCTAAGTTTTGTCTTTTGAAGGGAGGGGAAAGATGAGGGATAAGGGATGAGAGATGAGGGATGAAGGCTAAGCTTTATCTTTTGGGGCAGGAAAAGGCTAACGGATGAACACTAATTTTTAGCCTTTAGCCCTTAGCCTTATTTACCCTTCAGCCCTTAGCCTTATTTCTGATTCACTCCCTTCGTGATGTTTTCTAGCTTCTGACCTTCGGGTAGTTCGACAAACACTGGGCTACCCGCCTGAATGCCGCTTAGAAGTTGGGTTTCGTTGCCGATCGTGGTTCCCACTGTGACAAATTGAAACTTCGGCTTGTTTTGAGCATCGGGCACCAATACGCCTGTTTTTCCCTTATCAGTGACGATCGCGACGGTTGGCACAACCAGCGCTTGCTGCAATCGCTTACCCAAAAAGGTCAGGTCAATGTCTTTCATGCCCGATCGCAAGAGGTCTTTGCCTGTACCCAGTTGAATCCAAACTGCAAAGGTCACCACGCCCTTTTGGGACGGATCTTCTTCCTCAGCTTTAGGCGAAATGCGCTGCACGACGCCTTTAAACGTCTGGTCTGGATACGCACCTGCCCGAATTTCAACGGTCTGCCCTAGCCGAATTTGAGCAATGTCAACTTCTGGTACTTTGGCTTTAATCTCTAAATCACTGGCAAGGTTGGCAACATAGGTCGCTGAAGAAGTACTGGAGGCAAAGCTAGTCGGTGCTACAAAGGCACCAATCTCGGCACCCGTCTGCGTAATAATGCCATCGAAGGGCGCACGGACGATCGCATCCTCTAGTTGAATATCAATCTTGTCGAGGCTGGCTTGAGCCGCTGCCACCTGTGCCGCGCCTTGAGCAATTTCTTGCACACGAGGACCATTTTCTTGCTGGTTAAGCTGCTGCACGAGGCTGTTATAGCCCGCTTTTGCCTGTTCCAGATTGGCTCTGGCGCTCTGTTCTTCGTTCAGCACTTCATCTAGTTTGTCGCGGCTGATCGCGCCCTCTGCTGCCAACGATCGATTCCGCTGCGATCGCTGCGAGGCTAGATTTAGTCGGGTTTGCGCTGACGCAATTTGCGCCCTTGCCTGACTAGCGTTTGCCTGAGCCTGACCGATCGCTTCGGGTCGGTTTCCAGCCCGCAACAGGGATAGATTTGCTTGAGCCTTCGCCAACTCCGCCTGTGCTTGAGCGCGATCGGCTTGCAGCTCTTGCGTTTCCATCCGCGCTACAATCTGCCCTTTTCTCACGCGATCGCCCCGCTGCACCATCAGCGCTTCAAGCCGACCCGCCACCTTCGGATTCAAATTGAGTTCTTTCACCGCCTGCACTTCGCCGCTGGCAGTAATCCGCGTTGTAATGTCCTTTGCCTGCACTGGGACGGTTAATGCGCTAATGGACTGCTTCGGAGCACTATTGCGAACCAACGGCACCGCGATCGCTATACCAACTAAACCTGCTACGGCTAGTCCCAAGATCCAGGGCGGCGTTTTGGCTTTACCAAAGAGAGGACGTTGCATAAGAGGAAGGAAAAGAGTAGTGAGCGGGATCAAAGCGTGAGGGAAACTAGTCGATGGAGAAAAACTTCTTTGATGTCATGCTGAATGCTGATTTTCGGGCGAGCGCAGCCTAGAGAAAATGAGGGGAAAGTGAAGCCACTCATCACAAAACCAGCCAACTATGCGCTACAAATTAACAACGCGAACCGACTGCTCAACGCTCTCCTGCGTCCTCTGGGACTGCTGCTGCTCCCACCGCGCCATCATGAGCGGTAGTTCCTGCTCCAGAAACAGATGCACCGCGTGCATTTCTTCGAGCCGTTGACGAAGCGGTGGTTCGCTGTCTTCAATCAGTTTCAGGCCTTGCTCAGCAATTTCACGAAACGCCTTAATCTGAGCAATCCGCTGCGTCGTCAATGCAGCCCATGCGTTCGGTTTGATGCGGAAGTAGTCACGTCTCTGACCAGGCAGACTGGTGCGTTCAATGAGACCTAGCTGGGTGAGTAGCCGCGTCATCGTGCTGATCGAGCCTTTGCTGGCTTGCAAAATATCTGCCAGTTCACCCGGCGATTGATGGGGCGGGTTTGAGATTAACAACCACCCTAAAATCCGCCCTGCCATACGCGGCAAGCTGACCAACTCAAACGACAGTCCAACTGTTTCGACGAACTGCTGTTGCTCAAGCTGCTGTTGACTATACATCAGGGCAGGGTTGGGTACCGTATCCAGGTTTAATGGCATTTGTGATGGTGGTGTTGCACTCATAGGTTTAGCTTAACACTTAGTTCAGAATAGATTGAACAAATCAAATTGTTTTAAATTTTCAAACAGATTGATTATTTTGTACTCGATCTATACAGAAAACCTTTTAAAGAGCCGAGCGCCTAAAACAATCCTGTTAGAGACGCTCAGCAGGTTTTGAATCTTGGCAGCTTGACCTTTAACCTCAGTTGCTGCTTCACTTTTGTCCGTCACCTTAGTCCCGCCACATCGAGTGGGAAAAAATAGTTGTGTTACAGACATTCTTTTCGTAGAGCTGGATGGAACGAGCAAGAATTCCTGCTGCTGTGTTTTGCAGCGTTCTAAGAGCAATGCCAGTCGAACGTTTCTGAGTATGATTAGGTGTAATAATCTTGCTGTCTGACGATCGCTCATGTTAAGACTGAGTTCTTAAGATTAGTCATCTCAGCATTTAATTAGTCATCTCAGCATTTAAAGCGTCTGTTTTAACTGTTGTCCAGGCTGTCAGCACCTGATTTGTATCCTTTTCGTAAAAATTACACAAACTGTTCTGATTAGTCCATCGCTTCGATGCATTCAGTAATTCAGTACAATATGCTGACCAATGCACCCGTGCGCTCAGACTGAGTTAAAGCTTATGAGTCCTTTGCCTGACCGCTCTTCCCAACCCCCTAAACCTCCCTTGTCCGATCAAACTACGCCCTCGGAGCAGCCCCCTGCTTCTCATTCAACGCCACCAGATGCCTCTACCGCCAACAAGGCCGCCGTGGATCGTTCGTCTGCTGCTTCTAACACTGCTGCGCCTGCCGACCCACCAGAACCAACGCCCTTGGTACCCAAGCGACCATTAATGCGTCCGGTGAGCCGACCTCAGCCACCTGCAACGCCACCTGCGGCTCAGAAGGCAGCGGAAGTGGTAGCTGCACCGAAACCAGAGGCAACACCGATTGCAGCAACAGCAGCAGTACCGACGATCGCAGCGAAGGACACCTCTGAGCCGGCATCTGATCAGGCGTTGATTCGACAGCAGCCTATTCCACCACCCAGTGAACCAAAGCAGTATCGCGCGATCGGGCTTGTGCGGGGTCGCTATACACCGTCTGACGAGCAGTTTACCCGTGGTGCAATGATCACCAGCGAGGGCACCGAGGTAGAAGCGGTGCTGTTAGGACGGGTCATGAGCCTGGTGCGAAACCATCTGGATCTGGAGCAAGAGCACCTGTGGGTGGTTTATCCCCGCACGCGTGAGATGCGACAAGATCTACACGTGCAAATTGTGGGCGTATGGGAACCAGAGAAGCTGAACAAAAATGCGGACGATGATGCAGACACTGAATCGGACGTAGCGGCTGAACCATCTGTCCCTTCGATCGCTGTACCCGCTGCAACAGCCGAGGACCTGGGCTTTGACGAAAACTACTTCTCAATTCGTGGCGAAGTGGTGTTTTACTCAGCAGACGACCAGCAAATCGTGGTCAAGATTCAGCAGGCTCCCCGTAAGAGTGCCGATCGAGAAAAGGCATTTAAGCTGAAATTGGACGGGGTGTTGGGTAGTCCCAAAGCGATCGGTTACTTCTGGGATCTCCATGTTGAGCGTCGCGGTCCAGCGCTGGTGGTGACGAGCGGTACGGCGATCGGGCTGATACCACCGAAGAAGAAGACAGCCAGTTCTGGTGGCTTTAAGCGAGGCGGCGATCGTCGTCCCCCGCAACGCAAAGCACCTGCTGCTGGCGTTAGAAGTGCCGGACCTGTTGGCGCACCGCGTCGCGAACCCATTCCAAAACCAGTCAAACGGACGGAACAAAGTAGCGATAGCTGATAGGCGCTAGGGTTTGATCGGCTTGTAGCAGTGTAGCGCGTCTCTATTTTGGGCAGAGCTTTGTGGCAACGTTAGTCGATCGCAATCTGTGATCCCCAGACATCTTGCGATCGAAAGGGTTGATCAACTGGAATCGGGGCAACAAACTCCGTCAGCGTAAACGTTCCAGCCTCAATCCATTGCTTTAGTTCCACTGCGACCTGACGCGACAGGAAGAGGCTTGCCAGTGGAGCAACTCTAACGCTTTTGCCGTCGATCGTGATGCGACCCAGCTTGAGTTGAGCGTAGCTGACCAAACCAAACGTGGGGCGAACCCGACGCGGAATCGAAAAGTCAACCACTGGCGCTACCAGGTCTTGATCCTGAACCGCACAGCGCGCCACCACTTCTTCGTGCAAGACAGGTAACGGCACACCCACACCTAACATCAGCGACGGACCATAGCTTTTGAAATAGCACCCTCGTACCCAACGGGCATCCATTTGCTTGGCATCACCAATCAGGGCTAGAGTCGCAGCAGGACCAATGGGTGTGCGATTCGGCAGCCGCCGTTGTAGCGGGAAATGTTGGGTGCCTTCCCAGGCAACATACCCAATGCCGCCGCCCAAAAAAATGCGCGTGCCGATCCCCACAAGCTGCAAGTCGGGATCATTCATCAGGGGCGAAATTGCGCCAGGGTTGGAGTAAACTGCATTGCCCAACCGGGGCTGGAGAGGACCCAGGTAAGTGAATAAGGGGCGATCGCCCCCGTTTACCCCCACAATAAAGTTTTGGTACAGGTTGCGGGGATTGAACAAGTAGAACTGGTTGATCGTGTCACGGGTAATGGTGGTTTCAAAGGAAGCGCGCGGATAACAGTCTGTCACCTGACCCAGCGCCCGCAAATGCACCGCTTTACCCGCGATTAAGTCCTGAATGACCGAACCGCCTCCTTTTTCATGCATTTCTTCGCCATCCGCCGCTTCCCCTACTTGTGTGGCTCCCAGGTAGAGATCAACGGCTCCAAACCCCGAATAAGCAGGCACACCATCCAACCAGCACTGACGAATTTTAATCGGCGGGTCTGTATGACCGAGATTAATGATGGCACCAGAGGATTCCATCGGCTCAAACGTCCCGGTGGTAATCACATCCACCAGCTTTGCAGCCTGAGTGACGCCAAGCTCAGCTACCCGTGCCTTCAGTTCCTCCACCGTCCACACAACAGCACGCTGATGGCTAATTTTGTCGTTGATCTCGGCGATCGATCGCATACAGGTTTTACATTCAGCGTTCTCTACACCCTACACCCACCTTCGGTTGCCAGGAACAGATGATGGCTATCAATTCCGCAGCTTTTAGCCCTTAGTTTTTAGCCTTTAGCCCTTAGCCTTTCCCCTCAGACATCCCCATCACCTCATACCCCGCATCCACATACAGAATTTGTCCA
>JBBSHC010000067.1:0-9555 GCA_038253425.1 Leptolyngbyales cyanobacterium
GGTTTGACCATCGGCAACGCTGAGAAAATCATCACCGCGCACCCAATCTGCTGCCAGGTAGCAACTGAGGGTCGTGTCAGTATAGCCGCAGTCTAGTCCGTTGGAGTTGACGAGACGGGTGGTTTCGGCTTCGCATTCCCATTCAGCGCTACAGATCAAATCTGCGTTTGCCTCACGCAGGCGATCGATCGCTAACCGTCCCCACGTCACTAATTGCTCAACGGGCACCACCGTACCCACGTCGGGATAGCGATTTTGGGAGGCACCTGACAGCTCGATCGTTTCTGGTTCGTTCAACTGACTGAGGGCGATCGCGCGATCCACCAGGGCTTGCGGTTCAACGGGTCCGTAGGCAACCGCTAAGCCAGGACAACCATTGCGCCAGAGCCGGAGTGCGGTACCCTCTGCCTGAGCACTTTCAAGCTGCTTGAGTCGATTTGCCTCAAAAAAAACTGGACGTGCCAGCGATCGCGATTGTAAGACTTCTGCTGCCTCCGCGCCTGACTTAGCAGCCAATGCCAGCAGTTGATCTGCCAAGGTATCGTGTTGCAAGTCGTCGGAAGCCATAATATGTGAGCGAACAGGAGCAGCAAGCAGCACGATATCGGTAGCTCGTAGTCTGTCGCGTTCTAGCGCCGATCACCGACCACCAAGACTAACCATCCGTAGCTAAAATCACTTTACGCTAAATTGACCGCTTGCAATAACCAAAATCCAGCAAAGGTTTCTGTCTGAGCATTGGTTTGAATCGCCAAAAAATGGACGCCACGAGCCGCCTGTTTCGCTGCCTCAAAATTTGTCGCTTCTGTCTGCGCCTGAGTATTTGCCAGCGTAGCCAGCGTCCAGCGATCGTTCAACCCAGTTTGTAACAGCAAACGAGTGGGGTAGTCCGCCGTATACTGCACACAAGCCACCTCTAAACCAGACATCCAGGCAGCGAGGGGCGTTGCGCGTGCAGAAAAGATCACCATGCCGGGAATCTGGGTCTCTGGCGTTAACCCAATCAGACTTAAGGGAAACGACTCGCCAAAGTCGATCGTCCACTCGTTCATCTCAGCAAAGGCACTTGCTGGAAGCGTCACAAATTGCCATTTTTCGCCTAAGAGCGCATCGGGCAATGGCTGCGGTGGCGTTTGAGGAAAGCTAACAGACGGATTTGACCCCGGTTGGAACCCTGGCAGCGCCGGATATACGTCTTGAAGGCGCTGCTGGAGCCATTGATTGAGCACAAAGGTCCGCTGACTCAGTTGAGCCGGAATGCCTAACTCGTCGCAGGCTTTGACGATCATATTGTTCATCGCCTGCCGGAAGAAGCGAATCTTATCAGGAGGGTTGGGAGCTTGAGCGATCGCTGCCTCCAACACCCCTTTTAACCGCACCGAATTTACCTCAGCGCTGGCGCAAAACTCAGCATAGCGAAACAGTGATTCAGACGTGCGATCGACGCTGAGCGGACTTTCGCAAACCAGCACTTCCCAGACCTTTTTCTTGTTCTCATCCAAAATTGGACGCGAGTAGAAATCAAGTTCCCAAACGGTGATCACCCTTACGCTCCCAATTATTCTCCCAGAATTGCCTTTCTTGCACGTTCCTGACGGGATTCTGCTTCTGCCATCACATCAGACATTTTCTCAAGCATCTCGCCCGGAAAGTTTTCTAGAACTTTGGTGGAGAGCGAAATCCGACCTCTCCCTTCATCAAGGTCAGCAATCATCGCTTTGATTGGTTGCCCGGTTTGAAACAAGCCCGCTAAGGAGGCGACGTAGTTATTACTGATTTGATTGATGTGAAGTAGCCCAGTGGCGCTGCCAAATTCGACAAAGACGCCAAATGGCTTGATACCAGAGACTTTGCCTTCGACGAGTTGCCCACGCTCCAACTGACTAAAGCTGGCAGAGCGGGTCGCTAAACGGTTGGAAAGCACCAGCTTGTCACGTTCTTGATCCAGTTCTAGAATGCTGGCGCTCAGGGTTGTGCCTTTGAGTGCTTCCAGGTCTTCGCGCTCAACCAGATGCGATCGCGGAATAAAGCCGCGCAACCCCTGCACATCGACGGTGACACCGCCCTTATTGACGCCTGTTACCCGCACCTGAAAGCTTTGTTTACTATCCAGCGTTTCTGCCAGTCGATCCCAGGTTTGCTTGATCTCCAACTGCTTCAACGACAGCGTAACCTGACCATCTCCATCTTGTTCGCGGATAATCAAAAACTCGTGATCTTCGTTGAGAGGCACGATCGCTGCTGGATCGGTCACGCCGCGCAAGCTGGCTTCATTTGCAGGCAAAAACGCAAGCGACTTAGCACCAATATCAACGTAGATACCATCGATCTCATAGTTGACAGCCTTGCCATGAATAATCTGTCCCTGCTGAAACTGATAATCATGTTGTCCCAACGCCTTTTCAAAGTCCTCCATCGAAAAGGACTCATTGGCTGCACTAGCACTAGTTGATTTAGATTCCATGAGACAAGCGATCGTAGTCGGCTTTCTTACTATAGTCCGTTGAGGGATCAGGGGTCGGGAGGCAGGCTGATTCATTCGATCGAGCCGAAAAGCCTACCCTCGACAGCAACTGATTCAAACCAGCTTTGAAGCGATCGCTTGCTGAGGCTCAATCAGTGTCGTGCTGCTGCTGCCCGGATGCCGAGTTCTGGCTATCCTCGCTGTGAAATGCTTTCCCTAAGGTGATGTAGACCAACTTTGAGCAGTGACAGCAAGTACAAGGACGAGCGACAGTTAAAAAGCAATCAGTTGCACGGTAAAGCCGTGAAAGCTCAGACTATTCACTACTGCTAACACCTTCTACAGAGTCATTGAATCATGAAGCTCTTACTGTTCCTGCATCAGGCGTAGATAGTTTTGTTGCAGTCGAATGTTGTCTTGTGCCAAACGATCGCCCATTTCTTTCTCGGCATCGCTGATTTGTTCCCAAAAGGCATTAGAGCGTCGTGCCCTCAGCAGTTCGTTCCATAGTGTATCGATCACTTCAGTGGTAGCAGGAGCCGCTTCAAGACCGCCAAGCAGTTGAGCCAGCAGTTCGCGGGCGGCAGTATGTTGAGCCGGACTCTGTGCCAGTGATAGACATTCCTTGAGTTGAGTGATCTGATGCTCTGTAAGCGGTTGCGTCATAATGGATGTACCGTTTCAGCCAACGTGTTGAGTCAGCAGTGCAAGATTTACATTTCTTAACTGTAGCTGTAATCAAGGTACAATCAGCGTCACACTGATACTTCTATATTTGGTTAGATTCTACTTTACTAAGCTATGGCGAAGCAGCGGGTTCTTTCTGGGGTTCAACCAACGGGCAACCTTCATTTAGGCAATTATCTCGGTGCCATTCGCAACTGGGTGCAAGGGCAAGCTGAGTACGACAATTTTTTCTGCGTCGTTGATTTGCACGCCATTACAGTGCCTCACAATCCAGCGACGTTGGCGCAAGATACCTACGCGATCGCGGCTCTCTATCTTGCCTGTGGCATTGACCTGAACAACTCAACAATTTTTGTGCAGTCGCACGTTTCGGCTCATAGTGAACTTGCCTGGTTGCTCAACTGCATTACCCCGCTCAACTGGCTGACTGACATGATCCAGTTCAAGGAAAAAGCGGTCAAGCAAGGTGAAAATGTAGGTGTGGGGCTGCTGGATTACCCGGTGCTAATGGCAGCCGATATTTTGCTCTACGACGCCGATAAAGTGCCTGTGGGCGAAGACCAGAAGCAGCATCTAGAATTAGCCCGCGACCTGGTGGATAGCTTTAACCACAAATTTGCCAAGCCCGATCACCCCGTCCTCAAAAAACCAGCGCCATTGATTCGGGCGGAAGGGGCACGGGTGATGAGTTTGACGGATGGCACCAAAAAAATGTCTAAGTCTGATCCGTCTGAACTCAGCCGGATTAATTTGCTCGATCCACCTGATGTCATTCAGAACAAGATCAAGCGCTGTAAAACTGACCCCATTCGTGGTCTGGTGTTTGATGACCCCGATCGCCCAGAGTGCAACAATCTTTTAACGCTCTATATGCTACTTTCTGGACAAACGAAGGAGGCTGTTGCCGCCGAATGCCGTGATATGGGCTGGGGGCAGTTCAAACCCTTATTGACAGAAACCACGATCGCGCACCTTAAACCCATTCAAGACAAGTACCAGGAAATCATGGCTGCTCCGGGCTACCTGGATTCGGTACTGCGCGATGGAGGGGAGAAAGCAAGAGCGATCGCGAACCAAACACTCCTGCGGGTCAGAGATGCACTTGGCTATGCACGCATCCCTAGCTAGAGATGTCAAAGTACCCTAGCAATCTATACTGATCTGTACAAGCGGGACACCTTGCGCCGCACTGTTCATGCGATCAAATGCCTGATACTAATCCCCTCGCACCTGACACTCTACACCCTGCCTCCACCTTCCGTGATGCTGCGAAAAAGAATGAGTTTTTGATCACCGCTGAGGTGATGCCGCCTAAAGGGGGCAACCCAGCCCACATGATTGAGATGGCACAGCGGCTCAAAGGGCGGGTGCATGGGGTGAACATTACAGATGGCAGTCGGGCAGTGCTGCGGATGTCGTCACTGGCATCATCGGTGATTCTGTTGCAACACGGCATTGAACCGATTTGTCAGGTTGCCTGTCGCGATCGCAATGCGATCGGCTTACAGGCGGATCTCATGGGCGCTCAAGCACTGGGCATTCGCAACATTTTGGCACTCACAGGCGATCCGGTTAAGGCGGGTGATCATCCCCAGTCACGGGGAGTCTTTGAGCTAGAGTCCGTTCGACTGCTCCAATTGATCCACAAGCTGAATGCTGGCTTTGATTTTAATGACAAGCCGCTAACCGATGGTGCAACGGATCTCTTTGTCGGAGCCGCGATCGATCCGCAGTGTGGCAGTTGGTCAGGGTTACAGCGTCGCTTTGAGCGCAAATTGGCAGCGGGAGCGCAGTTCTTTCAAAGTCAGTTGATTTCAGACTTCGATCGCCTGGGAAAATTCATGACCCAGCTCGCTACTGACTGCAACAAACCGATTCTGGCGGGGATTTTTCTGCTGAAGTCGGCAAAAAATGCTCAGTTCATCAATCGGTGCGTCCCCGGTGTGCAAATTCCTGACTACATCATCGATCGCTTAGAGCGGGCTGCCGATCCGCTTCAGGAAGGCATGGCGATCGCTGCCGAACAGGTCAAACAAGCACGCGACCTCTGTCAAGGCGTTCATATGATGGCAGTTAAACGGGAAGACTTAATTCCGCAGATTCTTGACTTAGCAGGCGTAGCGCCGTTAAAAACCGATTAATCGCTACCAGCGGTCAGCTAACGGGGTAACTGAGCGATTGAAAGTAACGTTTAGAGAAACAGCATCAGCTTTCGACAGTGTGCTCTAAGTGACTTGTTGAGCAACCGTTACACTTACACTGGTGTCTGCTGATGAAATACTAACTTCCACGCATTATCAATTAGCACGTACGTGCTACTGATCAGAGCTATGTATGGATCGCTACCTTCGCGGCAGGCATAAACTCGATATATAAGCACTCCGGTATTCTCCGCTAAGGAGAGTACTTGTGGCTCTTCTATTTGGAATGATCTGCACGGTTGAGCGGCTAGAGATGCCAAAATTTTCTCTTTTCCATCTATAAGTGTGCCACCTGGAAACAGCATGATCGCATCGTCACGAAGAATGGAACGATAGAACTCCTTGCTCACCTCCGGTTCTGATGAGAGGGCGTGCCATCCTTGTTTTTCAAGTTCGATCAGATCTTGCATCGTGGTCACTCCTTTGTGCCGCTCAACCGCTTTAAAACTCACGGTTGCCCGCTTGCCCTAACGCGACAGAAACTTGCTGGCAACACTCATCGCGTCGCCTAAATCGATGTCGCCATCATGATCGCCATCTAAAAACGCATTCAGTACTGGATTCCCTGCCTGCGGATTTTGGGTGTGTGCCCCACTCTGTAGAAAGTTGAGCGCCAGCGGTACCAGGGTTGGCAACATGGCTTGAATGGCTTGCTCACTCAATCCTGTCCGCTGAATCAAGTCCTGTACAACTTGCTGCTGCATGACCGGACCCAACACCGCTTCAACTGCTTGTGGGTTTGGTCCTGTACCGCTGTACTGATTCACCGTTGCCTGAGCCTGCTCTGTACCAGCGGTTGCTTGCTGCTGTTGCAGTGCCGATCGCACATAGCCACCGACCACCGACACCAACGTTTGGGTTGTGCCTGCATCAGTGCCGTGATTGCTGCTAAGCTGCTGCACCGTGCTGAGGATTGCACCAAGTTGTCCAGGATTCGCCTGCTGATTCGGATTCGCAACCGCACTCAAAACCGCATCAAAAAGTCCCATTCAGTTTCCCTTGTAAACGTGCTTCCACCATTACACACCCAAAGGTACTCGATCGACAGCATCGAAGCGCACCTCTGAGGTTACAGTAGCCCTTCAGCAAACGTGCTCATCCAGATTTATTCACCTGGCAACAAAAGACTTGAAACGGGTAGACGGTTTTCGGCTCCGCTCAAACCACCGCTGTTGGAGTGTTGAGCGTAGTCGAAGCACCATCTCAACCGTATAGCAGCAATGTAGTCACAATTGCCGAATTAATAAGCATCGTTTAGGACACGTGCTTAACCTCGCGGCGCGGACGGGGAAAAGACTCGTGTTTGGTCAAGCCATATTCAAGCGGTCGAAAGCCTTGATACACAATCTATTGAATCATCCCAAGCGTCAATCAAATGACAGACCACTAGAATGAAAGGCAGATGCACCGCAAATGTCTTCATGCCGCTGTCGCGCTTTCTCACTCTGGTTGCTGGTTTAGCCCTCATTTTGGGGTTACTGATCTGGCTGATTGATTCTTTGACTCGGCTGTATTGGCAGTTGTCCTACTCCCCGTTGCTGTTTCAGGCTTTGCTGGTGCTGATCCTGGCAGTGTTAGCCGTTATCATCGGAGCCTCGATCTATTACCTCTTTGTGGTGCCTCGTGCCCAGAAGCGCCGCAAGCAAGCACGACACAAGCCCCAGGTGCCTGCTGCCAAAACTGAAGCGGCAGAAGAAACCCTGAAAGCGGTGCGCCAGCAGGTTGATCAGATTCAAGATGAGGTGGCGCGGCAGGAACTGTTGCTGCGATCGCGCGAGATTGAACAAACCCTGTCGCGGGGACATTTGCAACTGGTGGTGTTTGGCACAGGGTCGGCTGGCAAAACATCGTTGGTGAATGCGTTGATTGGGCGCATGGCAGGCAAAGTTGGTGCAGCGATGGGCACGACAGAAGTGGGCGAAACTTACTCACTCAAGCTGAAAGGGCTGAATCGAGAGATTCTGATCATCGACACACCCGGCATTCTCGAAGCAGGTGTAGCGGGGACGGAACGCGAACAACTGGCGCGACAGTTGGCAACCGAAGCCGATTTGTTGCTGTTTGTGCTGGACAACGATCTGCGACAGTCGGAGTATGACCCGCTGCAAACCCTGGCAGAAATTGGCAAGCGATCGCTCGTCATCCTCAACAAGTCTGACCTGTATCCAGAGGGCGATCGCGATACCATACTGGCGCGGCTACGGGGGCGGGTGCGCGGGTTGGTCGCTCCTGCCGATGTGATTGCCACCGCTGCCAACCCTGCCGCGATCGTTCTGGATGGCGAAACCGTTTACCCTGATCCCGATATCATGCCGCTGATCCGTCGCATGGTCGCCGTTCTACGTGCCGAAGGCGAAGATCTGGTGGCAGATAACATTTTGCTGCAATCCCAACGACTCGGTGAGAAAGCCCGTTACCTTATTGATGCCCAACGACGACGACAGGCAGAAAAAATTGTCGATCGCTTCCAGTGGATCAGCGCTGGAGTCATTGCCGTTACGCCATTGCCGATCGTGGATCTGCTGGCAACGGCTGCTATCAACGCCCAGATGGTGGTGGAAATTGGGCGACTCTACGGCTGCGAGATTAATTTAGAGCGGGGGCGCGAACTCGCCCTCTCGCTGGGTAAAACGCTGGCAAGCCTGGGGATTGTCAAAGGTGCCCTTACGATCGTTGCCACAGCGCTGGAATTTAGCCTGGGCGGGATGTTAGTTGGACGCGCCCTTCAAGGCGTCAGCGCTGCTTATCTGACGCGCATTGCTGGCAAAAGCTTTATCGAATACTTTCGCCACAATCAAGATTGGGGTGATGGCGGCATGACCGAAGTCGTGCAGCGGCAGTTTCAGCTCAACCGCAAAGATGAATTTGTGCGTGCCTTCGTCCAGGAAGCCATTACGCGCGTTGTAAAACCACTCAACCTCGATCGCGAACCCGTTGATGAAGACGAGCAACCACTCTTACCAGACGTTCCACTACCTTTAGAACTCAAAGCCGAACTCGATCCAGAGTTAGATGACTGGCATCGATCGTAATTCAAGCTCTCAGCTTGGGGGCACTTTTAATCACTGCTATCGCTATCAACGCTGCCGTAGAGTTAGTGAGCAGACCTAGTGAGGCAAACTGTGAGCGATCGCGCCTGCCTGCATTACCCAACCGATTGGTGCTGGCACCATCTCGCCACGCATGTCTAGCAATTGCACAATCACCAGGTAGGTGAGGCTGAGTACAACCGCGATCGCTCCGGTCACGATTGCTACAATCTTTGAACGATCCATCATTTCTTCTCCTCATTATCGGTTCGATCGTCTGCCGCAAGCCGCTACTGGCTAAAGCCGTTGCTCTATCTGTCTTGAAGCAATTGCAGCAGTGGGACTACTTATCCCTGCTCATTGATGTTTCTGCTTATTTCTGCTTCAAGCCAACGAACTCATAAACAAAGTTTAAGCGTTTGAGCAGAATCTTGGGAGATCAGTCCGAACGCCTCTAAACAATCGGCAAAATAGAACATTGACGTTCTTGGGTGAAAACCAGTCTTCTGAGCACCCATCAAAAAGGAATGAACTCACGTTCTTGTTTTAGGTCGTGACGCTTGGATCTGTTACAGTCTAACCACTGTTCCATACCCGACGCTTTACCGTTCATCAGCACATCTATCAGCATATCTGCCGACTTTTTGAATCAGTATGAGTACTGTCATCGACTCTACCAGTGACCTTGCCAGCACCGACCGTCCAGCCGTTGTGGAGACCTACGAACTTCGCAAGACCTATCGGACTGGCTTCTGGCTCAACCAAAAAATCGTTTCGCTCAAAAGCTGCACTCTCAAGGTTTTTCAGGGTGAAACGTTTGGGCTATTGGGACCCAACGGCGCAGGCAAAACAACGCTTTTGAAAACACTGCTGGGCATTGTGCGACCCAATGGCGGCAAAGGTCTGTTGCTAGGCGCACCTCTGGGCGATCGCACGGTCAAGCAGCGCCTTGGTTATCTGCCCGAAAACCCTTATTTCTATGACTATTTAACTGGATGGGAAACGCTCCAATTCACAGCCGGACTGTTCCAAATCCCGCGATCGGTGCAGAAGCAGCGCATTCCTCAACTTTTAGATCTGGTTGGCTTAGCACAAACAGCCGCTCGTAAAAAGCAGCTTCGCCAATACTCCAAAGGGATGCTGCAACGCATCGGGATGGCACAAGCCTTAATTA
>JBBSHC010000068.1:0-9429 GCA_038253425.1 Leptolyngbyales cyanobacterium
CGATCAGAATCGCTGAAAAGCTTACATTGACTGTGTTTCAAGAGTTTTGAGCAAGAATCGCTGAAACACTTGTCAGGAAAAGGTTTCAAGAGTTTTTGAACTTATTACCCAACAACTCTAATAAATAGTCTGTTAGTACCTACTACGTTTCCTATGAGGCTTGTGCAGTTTTTCGTGCAGCGTGACCCCCATCGCTTTCTTCCTGAACGTTCTATTACGTCATCTTCGCTATCGTATCCAGTCCGGCAAGCCAATCGCCTGCTGCTGGCTACAGTCCTTACCAGTTTACTGGGGGCATTTATGCCGCCGTCTCTTGTGCAGGCACAGACCGCTCCCTACTGTCAGCAGTCGCCAGCCGCGATCGCTCAAAAAGAAGCACTACGCCGAGCGGCAGCGAAAGGGAATCGGGACGCCCAAAAACGCTATGCCGATTTGATTAAGCAACATAGCGATCGCTTACATCGCTGCCGAAGTCAGGCATGGCCGCAAAATCAGGCGATCTGGTTGCGGGTCTACCCCTGCGATGCCAAACCAGGCGCACTAGAAAGTGTTTTGGATCGCATTGTAAATCGGGGCTATACCCAGGTCTATGTAGAATCGTTCTACAACGGCAAGGTGCTGCTGCCGACGACGGGTAATCCTACAGATTGGACATCTGTGCTGGCAGGCTCTCCGGTAGACAAGACAGACCTACTGGCAGACACAATCCGCAAAGGGCACGATCGCGGCTTGAAAGTTTATGCGTGGCTCTTTGGCATGAACTTCGGTACCAGCTATGTGCGTCGGTTGGATAAGCAGCAGACCATCGCGCGTAATGGGTTGGGGCAAACCAGTCTGACGGCTCACACGATCGCAGGACTCAGCGTTGAGCAAGGCGTGGGAAATCCTGACGAAGCGTTTATCGACCCCTACAGTCCACAGGCACGTCAAGACTACGCGCAGATGGTGCAAGCGATCGCGCAACGGCGTCCAGACGGCATCTTATTCGATTACGTCCGCTATCCCCGTGGTTATGGCGGTGCCTCTGTTGCCAGTAAAGTGCAGGATCTCTGGATTTATGGCGCGGCTTCGCAGCAAACGCTACTGCAACGGGCATTAAACTATCAGGGTATGGAGTTGATTCGGCGCTTTTTAGCGCAGGGCTACATTAAAGGGGATGATCTAAAAGATTTAACGCTGCTCTATCCCAACGAGCAAGAACCGCTGTGGCAAGGGCTTGACCCTAATCGCACTACGGTCTCATTGCCGATCGCTCGGCGGGTAGCGCTATTGCAGGCTGACCTATGGCAGCTATCGGTTGCCCATGCGACTCAGGGCGTGCTTGACTTTGTAAGTGCGGCGGTAGCTCCAGTGCATAACCAGGGACTTCCGGCTGGCGTTGTGTTCTTTCCCGATGGCAATCTCAGCGTTGGTCAAGGCGGCTTTGATTCGCGTCTTCAACCGTGGAATCGCTTCCCCAGCTCTCTGGAGTGGCACCCAATGGCGTATGCAACCTGTGGCAACGCAAGCTGTATCATGGCGCAAATTCAACGAGTGTTGCGGGCGGCACCACGTGGTCTGCAAGCAAAACCAGTGTTAGCAGGTATCTGGCAACAGTCAGTTGGTAATCGCCCACCCTTAGAGGTGCAAATGCAAACGTTACAGCGAATGGCACCTGAACTCCGATCGGTTAGCCACTTTGCTTACTCCTGGCAGGAACCCGGATCCGATCGCGATCGTAAGTACTGCCAACCATGAGAAAGTTTTGACTCCTGACTCCTGAGACTTCTGACTCCTGAGTTTTAAGCCTTACACTGCGGCTTCTTCTCACTCAGCACTTCAACACTCTTAACTCAACACTTCTTTGTTCTATCCCACCACAAAATTCACCAGCTTTCCAGGGACGACAATCACCTTTTTGATTTCCTTGTCAGCAATATATCTACGCGCAATCTCCGACTCGCGCGCATAGCGCTCCAGATCATCCTTGCTTGACTGGGCTGGCACCTGAATGGCACCCCGCGTCTTGCCAAGCACCTGGATGACCAGCGTAATTTCATCTGCAACCAGTGCTGCTGGATCAGCCGTCAGCCAGGATTGCGTATGAATCGAATCCGCGCGCCCCAACCCATGCCACAGTTCCTCGGCAATATGAGGCGCAAAGGGAGCCAGCAGAATCAACAACGCATGAATGCCCTCAGCGTAAACAGGTGAATCTTTGCAGGCTGCATCGGTCAACGCGTTACTCAGCTTCATTAGCTCTGAAACGGCTGTATTGAACTGATACTCGCCTTCCAGATCGTCAGTAATCGCAGCGATCGCCGTATGAATCGACCGACGCAAATCCTTCTCTGGCTTAGTCAAAGCTGACCGCTGACCGCTAACCGCCGTAGCTTGCTTTTCTGTAGAAGACTGCTGGTTGCCAAATTCTGTTACCAGTCGCCAAACGCGATTCAAAAACCGAAACTGCCCTTCGACATCCGCTTCATCCCACTCCAGATCCTTCTCTGGCGGCGCTTTGAATAAGATGAACATGCGGGCGGTATCGGCACCATATTTGCCAATCACGTCCCCCGGCGCGACACCGTTGTATTTGGATTTAGACATTTTTTCGTAGACCAATTCCAGCGGATCGCCTGTCTCCGGATCGATGGGATGAGTTAAATCCGCAATCTGAGTCGAGATGACGTACTTGCCCGTGCGGGGATTTTTGTAGGTTTTGCCCTGCACCATCCCCTGCGTCAGCAAGTGCTGAAAGGGTTCATTAAAGTTGAGCAATTTCTGCTTGTGCAGCACTTTTGTAAAGAACCGCGAATACAACAAGTGCAAAATCGCGTGTTCAATGCCGCCCACGTACTGATCAACGGGCATCCAATCATTTGTTTTTGCAGGATCAAAAACCTGCTGATCGTTCGCCGCATCGGGATACCGCAAAAAGTACCACGACGAATCAATGAACGTGTCCATCGTGTCGGTTTCGCGCTTCGCAGCCGCCCCACAGGTAGGACAAGCCACATTCACCCAGGATTCCAACGTTGCCAGCGGTGAGCCTCCCCGTCCAGAAAGCTCCACATTCTCTGGCAACTGCACAGGTAGATCTGCGTCTGGTACTGGAACAGTTCCACAGTTGGGACAATGAACGATCGGAATGGGTGCGCCCCAGTAACGCTGCCGCGAAATCAGCCAATCCCGCAGGCGATACTGAATTCGGGCATGACCAACGCCTTTTTGCTCAGCAAATTGCACGATCGCTGTTTTTGCCTTAGCTGAAGGCAACCCATCAAATGTACCTGAGTTCACTAGAACGCCGGGTTCAGTATACGCCTGGGTTAAGGGTGTGGGGTGGGGTGTGTGGGGTGTGGGGGAAGAGTTTTGCGATAGTTCTGCTGCTTCCTCTGCCGCCCCTGCTCCCTCTGCCCTCTGCCCTCTGCCTTCTGCCGCCCCTGCTCCCTCTGCCTCCCCTTCTGGCATAACCACCTGGACGATCGCCAATCCCTGTTCCTTCGCAAATTTGAAGTCGCGCACATCATGGGCAGGCACACCCATCACCGCACCTGTCCCGTACTCGTACAGGACGTAATCGGCAATCCAAATGGGAATCTCTGCATCGGTAAAGGGATTGATCGCCTTGCCACCTGTGGGAATGCCCCGCTTTGGCTTGTCTTCCGCTGTGCGCTCCAATTCACTTTGATCAGCGATTTCTTGCACGAACGCATCGACAGCGGCTTTGCGATCGCTCGTTGTCACCTGTTGCGTCAGCGGATGTTCTGGAGCCAGGACGACGTAGGTCACGCCATAGACCGTATCAGGACGGGTGGTGAACACGCCAATTTTTTCGTCTGAATCCACGATGGGGAACTCCAGATACGCGCCTGTGGATTTGCCAATCCAGTTTGCCTGCATCAGCTTGACGCGATCGGGCCATCCGGTCAGAGTCTCCAGGTCATTCAACAACTGCTCGGCGTAGTCGGTAATTTTGAAGAACCACTGGCGCAGTAATTTACGCTCGACCTTCGCGCCCGATCGCCATGATTTGCCGTCGCTGTCTACCTGCTCGTTTGCCAACACGGTCTGGTCGATCGGATCCCAATTTACCGCCGACTCTTTTTGATACGCCAACCCAGCCTGAAAAAATTGTAGAAAAAGCCACTGCGTCCACTTGTAGTAGTCAGGCGAACAAGTTGTCACCTCGCGGCTCCAGTCGTAGGAAAGCCCCAGACGCTTCAGTTCGGTTCGCATCTGAGCAATGTTCTGGTACGTCCACTCAACAGGATGCACACCCCGATCGATCGCGGCATTTTCTGCTGGTAGACCAAAGGCATCCCATCCCATTGGATGTAGCACCCGATAACCCTGCATTCGCCGCACTCGCGCCAGCACGTCGGTAATGGTGTAGTTGCGAACATGCCCCATGTGCAAGCTACCCGACGGATAGGGAAACATCGACAGCGCGTAAAACTTCGGCTTGCTGCCGTCCTCTGGTGTCAGGTCTACCCCCTGTTCTGCCCAAGTTTGCTGCCACTGTTGCTCAATTGCGACGGGATTGTAACGGGACTCCACAAACATGCTCCTGCAAACGCCTTGCCTCATTCATTCTAGAAGGTAGAGGCGGATCGGTTAGCGGTTTCTGTAAACCTCCACACTCATCTCGTATAGAAACAGGTATGGCACTACAAAAGCTCTATCCCCTTGTAATGAAGCGGCTGTGAAGCTTGAAGCCATTGACTGCCTCAGACGTACCCTGAAAAAGGCTCGATCGCTGTCACGCAATTTCAATGCTTACCAGCTACAATGCCTCTCACTTAGACAAGACAGTGCTTGCAGTGATTAACGTCTTTGTTTACGGTACGTTGCAGCCGGAAGCCGTGAATGATTGGGTCTGTAGAGACAGTGTGGTAACAGTGCAACCCGCGATCGCCTACGGATACCTCTTCGCCCTACCGTTTGGCTATCCTGCCATGACTTCTGGTGCAGGCATTGTGCATGGAGTTAGCCTGTCCTTTCCCAGCACGAACATTTTGGAGCGACTGGATGCTTTTGAGCGGCACGATCCAGACGTGTTCTACCGCTATGCGCCTGACCAGTCAATCGAGCAGAACCAATATGAGCGCCAAGGCATAAAAACGTATGACGAAGCGCAAAACTATCTTGGCTTCGCCTCAGCCTACCTGATGACCGCAGAACAAATTCATCGTCTGGGTGGTGTTTTCCTGCCCAACGGCAGGTGGTTGGTGCAGCCTTAATGAGTCAGAGTGTCAGGTGCTGATGGTATACCTGCATCCCGTAAAGGGCGATTCGGCACTACCACAGGAGTTTTAGGAATATCAACTAACGGCTTATCCAATGCAACCAGCAGGGTTTCGGTTGAGCCAATCTGGGGAGCATCAATGCTAGTTTGCTGTGGATTCTTAGCCATCTCAGGCAACGGAGACTGGCTACCGGGCAAGATGCCATTGACTAAAGCACCCACAAAGAGCGCCGCGATCGCTGCTCCGCCCCAGATTAACGAAAGCTTGGGCTGACGGTCTACACGCGCCAAAACCTGATTGACCGTTTCTTCTGCCGTTTGAGCCGAAGACAGGGGTACGGGCATTGTTTGAAAGCCGTGCCGTAGTTTCAGCAACCGTTCATGGAGCCGTTGCACGGTTTGGTCATTGACTAACCATTCCTCTACCTGCTTACGCTCGGCTGCCGTCACCTCACCATCCAGGTAAGCACTCAACAGCTCAAAGCGATCGCGCTGGATCAGATTGGATGAGCAGGCAGACGAAGATTGACTACTCATAGGAGGTCGGTGATGATCGTTAGGAGAGTTGAAGTTGGAGGTCATTTGGGCACCACATCGTGTGTTGAGGGATCGCACCAGATCTAGAGGTCAAGAAGCCGTAGCAATCAGCAAATAATAACAGTCAAGTTTAGTAGCAGCCAGCCCTAGCTCAAACGATTTTAGAAAGGCTTTAACTGAAAAAAGGCTCACCGTCGCTTTAATCCTAACTATTTAGTCGCCATCCAGGTAACGTTGCAGGTGAGATTGTAGCCGCAAGCGCGCTCTTGCAATTCTCGATTTTACCGTACCCAGCGAAACTCCCGTTAATTCGGCAATCTCTTCATATGCCATGCCCTGAATCTCGCGCAGCACAATCGTGGTACGAAAGACTTCGGGCAAAGCAGCGATCGCCGCTTGCAACTGGTCGTAAAACTCGTGTGTTGTCAGATTTTCATCGGGTCCTGGTGTCTCTGATGCGATTTCCCAACCCATGTCACCATCCTCAACAACCAAACGAGCATCCAACGAGAGTGGGTGACTATTACGTTTGCGTTTGCGAAGCTCGTCATAAAACAGATTCGTCGCAATCCGGCTTAACCAACCCCGAAACTTAAGCGGTTCTTGCAATCGTCGGATGTTTCGATAGACCCGAATCCACACCTCTTGAGCTAAGTCAGAGCGATCTTGCCAATCAGGCGCTAAGTGGTAGAGAACCCGTTCAACGTGTGACTGATAGCGATGGAGTAGTTCAGCAAACGCCGCCTTTTCAGGACGATGCCCCGTCTGACACTGCAAAACCAAGTCAACGTTTGAGAGTTTAGCAACAGGCAGTTTAGTAGTGGGTACTGAAACCAGGGGCACTGTTGCTGCTTCCCAAGTTGCCGAAACGGACTGGTCCATGGACGGTCTCGCTCTTAAACATTCCATGTCTCTAGGACGGCTCCTACACCAGTAAGGTTCCCGCAAGGAACGCCGTCTCAACGATCCCCATGCCGTCGGGCTTGCTGAGGAAGTATTAAAAGGACTGATTTCAGAGGTTTTTAGGCAAACATAATCCGCTAAAGTGTAAGGAAAAGCGTCTTCAGTAAGCCCTACTTACCCTTTACCTTTTGCCTTCTTAGTTTGCTGCCTGCGTTCCTTGTTAATCTGGTGACAACGCTTTAGAAAAAAGGCATGAAACGCTACCTGAAAGTCTTGCGGTTGTTTTGGGCAACAGCGATCGCGGCGGAACTGGAATATCGGCTGAACTTTTTGTTGGCTGCACTCAGTAGCCTGGGTGGACTGGCAGGAAGTGTCTTTGGGCTGTTTCTGTTTTACCGTACAGGTTACTCGTTCCAAAGCTGGAGTTGGGAGCAGGCACTGGTTGTGCTGGGAGTCTTTACCGTCTTGCAGGGATTTTCCAGCACGTTTCTAGCCCCTAACCTCAACCGCATTGTGCGCCATATCCAGCAGGGCACGTTAGATTTTGTGCTGCTAAAGCCGATTAGCTCACAGTTCTGGCTTTCCACACATACGCTGTCGCCGTGGGGTGTGCCAGATCTAGTGTTTGGGCTTTTGGTGGTCGGCTATGCGGGGACGAAGCTAAGGCTGCAAGCCAGTGATTATCTGCTTAGTCTGGTGCCGATCTCGTTTGGCTTTCTAACGCTTTACAGCCTTTGGTTTATGTTGGGCGCAATGAGCATCTGGTTTGTCAAAATCTACAACGTGACGGAGGTGCTGCGGGGTTTGCTAGAGGCAGGGCGCTATCCAATGGCGGCGTATCCGACGGCATATCGCTTCTTTTTTACTTTCGTCGTTCCGGTGGCGTTTTTGACGACCGTTCCAGCGGAAGTGATTCTCGGTCGTGGTGAGGTGGGCTGGACACTGGCAGCAGGCTTGTTAGCGATCGTGCTCCTAGTTGCTTCCGCCGCCTTTTGGCGCTTTGCCCTCCGCTTTTATACGAGTGCATCAAGTTAGAAGGTAGAAGGTAGAAGGCAAAAGGCAGAAGGTAAATTTTGACTTGTACCGTTATCCCTCCAGCGCTTTGTCTAACCTTGCTAAGTCTGCTGGGGTGTTGCAGTTGAAAAGCATCTGAGTGTCGTCTAGGGGCAGCTCTTGCACCAATTCCTGAGAAAGCCAGCGCTGGAAGGAGCGTTCGCCATGATCGATCGCGGTTTGTAAACTTGCTAGACACTGTGCTCGGTAAAAGCCACAGAGGGAGTGCCAACCTTTCTCAGCTTTGGGAAGGAGGGCGATCGCGTCTCCAGCGTTTTCTAGTTCTTTCGACCAACCTTGCAGCGTTTCACCCGATAAATGTGGCAAATCACATGCCAGCAGTAAGACCCAATCGGTTTGCACACTTTTCAGCGCTTGAGCAAAGCCAACGAGTGGTCCGTGCGGAGTCGTCTCTCCTGGTAATAAGTGCTCCTGAAGCATGTGACAGGTGGAGGGTACGATCGCGCGGTACAGCTCTGGTCGGAAGGTGATGATATAAACGATTGGAGTACAGTGCAGCGCTACGTCACAAACCCGGTGGAGTAAGGGCACACCATCGATTGAAAGCAAGGCTTTGTCCTGCCCCATCCGAGAACTTTGTCCACCTGCAAGCACGATCGCGGCGAAGGGCACAGTAGCGTTCATAGAGCCTGTGTACCAAAGGACTCGGAATAGATCTCACTCAATGTGTCGTGAAAGCCCCAGCCAATACCAGATGTATTGCGAACGATCGCTCGGCAGCGCGCTTCAAATTGACGTTGCAACCCGTGCTTCACGATCAGCTTACTCACCTGTTCAAACATGCTTTCCATGCTGAGGTAAAACCGTTCGTCAATATCACCGTACTCGTTGGTGAAGCGCACGCCCATTTCAACGTAAAACACCATGAGATCAACCAGTGCCTCTGGCGAAGATGACATTTTTTTGTAGTCAGCGATCGCTTTACGAGCAACGGAAAGCTTTGCCGTACCGTAACCACGGGCTGGAAAGAATTCGTTTTTGATACGGGCTTTGTAGGTTTCAAAAAGCTGTTGGTCATAGCCGCCCACTAACCGCACCTGGTAAAAATCTTTCACCGCATCCAGTTTGCTAAATAGCTCTGTAATGTCGCTTACCAAATCGTCGTGCGATCGTTGCTTTAAGTACTGCTTGAGTTCCCGCAGGGTCAGTTTGGTCATAAAATCTCACCTCACAACACCTGGATGTAAAGCAATATAGAATTTGGCTCAGTCTTACAAGTCTCGGTTTAAATGGTGCGATCGTTAACCCCAGCGATCGCTGGTTGCCATTGATAAACGCGTAAATCCATGCGTCCCGCTGCGTTGAATTGAATGCCCTCGGCTTCGAGAAGCGATCGCTGTAAATGATCGCTACCATACCGCACAGGCGACTCAGAAATCTCTCCCTTCGCGTTGATCACCCGATGCCAGGGAATGTCCATCTCTGGCGCAACCCGAAACAGAGCATAGCCAACCAGCCGTGCCCGTCCCGGTAAATTTGCTAATGCTGCCACTTGTCCGTAGGTTGCCACACGTCCATAAGGAATTTGCAGCACGATCGCGGAGATGGCTTCGTAGGAAGACATGAGAGAAAGGATAAGGGCTAAAGGCTAAAAGAAGACTTTTTATTCTTCATACTTTAGCCCTCATCCATCATCCTTCCCCTATCTTCCTCCCTGTCGTCGCCAAAAGATCGCGACTCGTTCTGCC
>JBBSHC010000069.1:0-9413 GCA_038253425.1 Leptolyngbyales cyanobacterium
CCAATACGCCGCTGACACGAAAGACCACACGGTTAGCGATACCTTTGTGCAGTTGTTGCGTTCACGCTAGTGGCTCCTTGAGCATCGCGTTAGCCTTAGCCTTAAGGAGCTAAGGATCGTGAACTGAATAATACCAGTTCTCACTTTTACAGCTACACATTCGACCCCTCCCAACCTCCCCTTGCCAAGGGGAGGAGCCGCAGGCGGTGGGGTTTTCATCTGTAGCTCGATTATTGGGAATTGGTATAACCCCACTTCTCACGTAGGATGTGTAAAGCCGTTCCGGCATAATAGAAAAAGGCAGCGTAATGCATCACTGCCTGAAATTGACGCGTTACGGCTACTACCTAACGCATCCTACAAAGGCTGATTCTATGATTGGAGCAAGCCGATGCAAGCACCTGAACCAAACCCCAAAACGGCACCAACGGCTGAACTCAAGCTCTACGAAGCTGATTTTTATGCATGGACTCAGGAACAAGCAACGCTTCTCCGCACCCAGCAGTGGAGTTGGATTGACTTGCCAAATCTCATCGAGGAAATCGAATCATTGGGCAGGCAGCAACGCCACGAACTTCGTAACCGCTTGAGTGTGCTGCTGGGGCATTTACTAAAGTGGGAGTACCAACCTCAACAGCGTAGCCGTAGTTGGTTGGCAACCCTCCGCATTCAGCGTTTAGACCTGACTGATCTGCTTGAAGAGAATCCCAGCTTAAAGCCAACCATTGAAGAAGCACTTTGCAAAGCCTATTTGAAAGGGGTGGAACTCGCAGTTGGAGAAACGGATTTACCAGGTTCCATCTTTCCCGTAGAGTGTCCCTATAGTCTGGCTGAGATCTTGGACAGCCACTTCTACCCCGGTGAACCGAGCGAGTTGGTGGAAGAGGCAAACTGATAGCAGCCGGGTTAGTCAGTGATACCCTATCGAAGCCGATCAAATTCTTCTTCGGTGATGCCCAGTTGCTTCAAGATTTCGTGAAAGAGCCAACCACCGACCGCAGCATTACCGTGTATTGGAATTGTGGTTGCCCTACCATCAGGATGTTTCCACCGGGCGTGGCTGCCTTTCTGTCGTACCTGCTCAAAACCCAACTGTGTGCCACTTTAGCTAATTCGCTTGCTTTAGCTGGCATGGGCAATCAGTAATTCAACGTCTTCAGGAAGCGCCGTTCCAGCTTCCGCATACTCTTGTCGAATCATGTCAAAAACATTTGCCAACTCAGCCCGTGCTTCGTCAGCCGTTTGCCCCCACGCATGGCATCCCACGATCGCAGGCACATAGGCAACAAACGTGCCGTTGTCGTCAGGTCGGATGACGATCGTATAGTTTTGCAAAGAGTTCATGACTTAAAGGGCTAAGAATATGCTCTAGTTTCGACGTTAGCATAGGGCTTGCCGAGGGACGATCGCGCTCAACCACTAGAATAAAGAAACGTTGTTCTAACCAACTGTGACTTGAAGCGATGACTACATCTCTGCATTGGCGGCAACGGGTAGGCAACCAGCGCGATTGGGTTTGGCGCGGTTGGCAGACTCGCTATACTTACCTTCGATCGGCGAAACCCGGCAGTACAACGCCATTGATTTTGCTGCATGGGTTTGGGGCATCGATCGGGCACTGGCGCAACAACCTGGAGGCATTAGCAGAGCATCACACCGTTTATGCGCTGGATCTGCTGGGCTTTGGCGCGTCTGAAAAAGCGGTGGCAGCTTACAAAACCGATCTATGGGTGGAGCAAGTTTACGACTTCTGGAAAACTTTTATTCAAACGCCTGTCGTGTTGGTGGGCAATTCGATCGGGTCCCTAGTTTGCATGGCGATCGCGGCGGCACATCCCGAAATGGTAGCGGGTGTGGTGATGATTAGCCTACCGGATCTTTCGATGGAAGAAGAAGCGCTGCCGAAACCGCTGCGTCCGTTGGTTGGCAGTATCAAACGCCTTATTCTCTCGCCGCTTTTGCTCAAAGCGCTCTTTCCCCTGGTGAGACGACCGAGCTTTGTACGCACCTGGGCAGCGATCGCCTATGCCCAACCCGATGCCATCACCGACGAACTCATCGACATTCTCGCAGGACCGCCCCAAGATCGGGGTTCCGCTCAAGCCTTTGCCGCCATTTTCAGAGCTGTGACTGATTCCCGCTACAGCCCTCATATCAAGACTGTGTTGCCCACACTCACGGTGCCCATGCTGCTGCTATGGGGACAGAACGATCGCATGATTCCCAAACAGTTTGCTCGTCCCAGCCAGTACGGTGAGTACAATCCTAATTTGCAGTTGGTCGAGCTAGAGAATGCCGGACACTGCCCCCATGATGAATGTCCAGAACAGGTGAATGAGGCAATCTTAAATTGGCTTATGGAAAGTCTAAAGGATGAGGGCTAAAGGATAAAAATGGTCCTTTAGCCTTTAGCCTTTAGCCCTTATCCTTTCCCTACGCGATACTGCCCCGCTTCCTCGCTTCTTTGTAAGAGGTGCCAACGTTACGAAGACCCGCACGGATCATTTGTTGTTCTAAAAGGGCAAAAAAGCGGCGGCGATCGCCCCCTCTCACGACCGCTTGATTGTGTGCCTCTGCCAGCGTCACTGGATAGCCATAGCCTTTCTGCACCTGCGCCAACGTCAGACTAAGCGCCGTGTCCAGCAAATTGGCATCTTCAGCAACCCAGGCAGGGAACTCCACACGGGCGATTTCTGTGCCGACGTGGACGTAGCAGAAATAAATCTGATGTTTGCCATAGAGATCCAGGATGCGGGCGGAACTTCGCCAGAGAGGGCTACGCTGACCAGGTTGTAGCTCGATCGCCCAGAGTGCCGCATCTTTTAAGGGCTCTAATACCTGGCAGGGTGCGTGTTTTGTCAACGGAGAAGCATCACGATCGCCCAAACCAGAACAATGTGTGGGGCAATCCGGCGCATCGTAGGGACACGCTTGCAGCCGCAGGAAGTTCAGCGCTTCCCCACTCCGCGAGGCACTGATATAGCCAACCAGTGGAATCCCTAAGGTACGCAGCTTATCCCATGCTTCAAGAATGGGCGGCAGAATGCGATCGCGCGCTTCCCCCGGCAACGAATCGAGAAACCAATAGATGAGAGAGCCATCGACCATTGCGAGAGAGGGGGGAGAGGGGAGTGAGTAGGGAGTAGAGAAGTGATGAGTAGCGCGTTGCGCCGCTGCGCTAGAGAGTTTTGAGTTTTGAGTTTTCTTCCCTGCTTCCTCCACTTCCCCTGCTTCCTCCACTTCCCCTGCTTCCCCCGGTTCCCCTGCACCCTCTGCCTGCTTCCCTCTGCCTTCTGCCTCCTGCCTTCTAATCTCTTCCCCCAACTCCGCCAGCGCGATCGCCTCCGACACGGTACGCCGATAGCCCATCCACTCTTCCGTGCGAATACCCCACTGCCGCGATACGTACAAATCTTCGGGACGATAGAACACTTCAGGCAGGCTGTCGAGCAAGGGCAAACGGTTCTGACCGTAGTGCAGCACAATGCGCCCCACGTTGATGAGATAGCAGTAGGCAATTTCGTGATGGCTGGGAGCAATTTGAGAGCCATCGGTAGCCAGAACGGTATGAGCCGGAGGTGGTACAGGAATATGAACGCGGCGATTGAGCGGCTCAATGGGTGCAGCAGCGGTAAAGCTGAGGCGATCGCGCCAGGTTTGTTGTTGCTCAACTAATTGCGGCTGATGGTGAAATGCCTGCCCTAAAAGTGTTTGCGCGCGATCGAGTCGCTGGCGTGTGGCGTTTGCTTCGAGTGTCAACTGTTGGCTGATGCCCTGCATCTGTTGGGCAAGCTTTGTCAAATCAAGCATTGCATCTGGTCATGGGTGGGTAGTTGGTGCTTGCAGGAAGGCAGTCAAGCGTGAGGAGAAAAGGCAGAACGCATCAGAATTAAATCAGACCGTAAACCATGTTCTTCGTCTTCTCCTCACCTCATCTCTTATGCTTTCCTCTTTATCTTTCCTACCCTAGCCCTTCCCCAGTTTTTTCACTGTCATTTGGCGAAATTTTTTGATCAACTCTCCAAATTGTGTGTAACATCGCTGTGAGCCGTCTAAAGGCGACAAGAAAGAACAGCTTTTTCCTGGCGATCGCCGCTGGGTCATCACAGTTTAAGCGCAATGAATGACTGCTCTCAGGGGCAGAGTCAAAACCGCGATCGAGGGGCTTTAAAAGCGACGACTCAACGAAAAATCTTCTGCTTGAATATGTTTCAACTCGACCCAAACCTCTTATAATTTCTCTTTGTCCGAAACGTAGCAAATTTAAGGCTGCATTGAAGGTTTGTATCTTTGTCTGTAGAGTGACAGGTTTAATCTAAATTGGGTACCATGCATTAACGCAACAGCGTCTTTGCTTGATACTAGTAAAGACGCTTCTAACTGTTTAGGTGGGCAGACAGTATTGTGGTTAACTCTCTGAAAAATCTAGTTTCTGGAAAGTCTAAGGGTATTGGCATTGAATTGTCTCCTGATCGGCTTAATGTGGCTCAGCTACGCAAACAGGGTCAGGGCTTTAAGCTGATCACCCTAGCCAGTTCTCCCGTTCCAGAAGGGCTGTTTCAAGAAGGTCAGATTACCGATGTTGCTGGTATGGCCGAGCTGATTCAGTCAGTGCTTGCAGAGAATAAGCTCAAAGTTAAACGAGTGGCAACAGCCGTATCCGGTGGGCGTGATACTGTAACCCGCATTATTCCGATTCCGTCAGAGCTGAATGATCAGGAATTGCGGGAGATGGTTTTGAACCAGGAAGCGGGTCTTTATTTGCCCTTTCCGCGAGAAGAGGCGGATGTTGACTATCAAAAACTCGGTTTATTTGTTGATGAAGATGGCATCGAAAAGTTTCAGGTTCTCTTAGTAGCAACCCGCAAGGAAGTTACTGATTCTTACGTTCGCACCTTTCAACAGGCAGGTTTGCAGATTGATGTCCTGGAGATTAGCAGTTTTTCGCTGATTCGTACCATTCGAGAGCAACTTCGACAATTTTCGCCTCAAGAAGCCGTCGCGATCGTCGATATTGAGTTTGAAAGCACTGAAATTTCGATCGCGGTTGATGGTGTGCCACATTTCTCTCGGACTGTGCCGATCGGTACGTATCAAATCCAAAGTGCGCTGTCACGGGCAATGAACCTGCCACCCTCGCGCAGCACCGATTTGCTGCAAAGCATGACGATTCCGATTACATCCTCTGACACGATGGGTGGTCCAGGAAAAATGGGCGGCACGAATCCAGGTTCTGCTGCCATGCTGCGTATTATTGGCGAGTTGGCGGATGAACTGCGTCGTTCGATCGACTTCTACCTCAATCAAGGCGATAACCTGGAAGTAGCTCAACTACTGTTAGCGGGACCCGGTGGTTCAATCGGTCAGCTAGATGAGTTCTTTACGCAACGGTTGAGTCTGCCGAGCAGTCAAGTTGATCCAATCACTGCCCTGGGTTTGGAAGTGGTTCAAGAGGTGCTTCCAGCTCAGCGACCAGGGCTAGGAGTAGTGCTGGGCTTAGGATTACGGGAGGCTAGGTGATATGTATTCGCTTGATATCAACTTTTTGAATGATCGCCCGGAGTACAGACCAGAGACTGGGCGTTCTAAAACACGAACGGTGTCAACAGACAGTCGGCAACCACTCCTCTTGGGAGGGCTGACGGCTCTGGTGTTGCTGGGTGGCACGGCGGGGGCGCTTCTATTCTTACAAAATCAAAACGCCAGCTTGGTGGAACGTCAGATTGCGCTGGATAGCCAGCTTGGGGATTTAACCCTTAAACAAAAGCAAATTGCCGATACCAACGCTCAAACAAAGCAGATTACCGATGAGACAGGCGCGTTAGCGGGCGTTTTTAACCTGGTTAAGCCCTGGTCTGCCATGTTACAAGAAGTGCGCGATCGCATTCCGCCCGGTGTGCAAATTTTGAGCGTGGCGCAAGTCACGCCCTCCGGTCAACCCGCACCACAGCCAGCCGCTAGTTCTCAAGGTGCGACCGCTGCGCCCCCAAGCTCGATTGTGCAAATTACGGGTTTGGCAAACTCCTTTAACGATGTCAACGATTTTCTGCTAGTGCTGCAAAAGTCTAATTTCCTGAAAGCCGAAGAGACCAGGTTAGTCAAGGCAACACTGCAAAAGACCGCCGCTACCATCGAGCCAGCCAAGCTGAAAGACCCTCAAGCGTCTACGCTCACTGCCGATGAACTGCCTCAATTACCTAAACAAGTGGAATTTCAAATTGAGACGGCATTGAGCGATGTGCCAGCATCAGAGCTTTTACGAGAGCTTGATCGCAAAGGTGCTGTCGGGTTGGTAACCCGGATTGAAGATCTGCAACGTAAGGGAGTGATCCAACGATGACTGCTGGCGGCGATTTTATTCCCAACGATCCCAACTTTGACTCTGGTCCCAGTTACCCGGTCGTTTTTGGTATCGCACTCACTCCAACTATTCTTGGCATTTTGCTTGCCATCGTGGGCATTGCTGGAGCGGCATTTCTGTTTTTAAATCTGGTGCAGCCTGAGCTAGACAAGTACAACACGCTGAAACAACAGGTTCAGGATAAAGAAAATCAGGTGCAACAGGCAGCGACGATCGCCAAACAGATTGCTGAGGCGAATGCGAAGCTAGAGGCAGCTAAAAAGCAGCGCACTGAAGTGTTAGCGCTCTTCTCCAACGCATCGACCCTGAATACGCTGTTGCTAGACCTTAATCGACAGATTGAGACGCGGAATGCAGGGGTGCCAAAACTGGAGCGCGATCGACTGGCAGCTTGTCCTGCCTGGGTGCGTAACAACGTTAGCGAACTGCGTAAGAGCGACGTTGAGCTGGCGCGTAAAGCTTCACTCAAGGAATTTACACCTGATCCCAAAGCGGCTGGTATTGTGAACGACAACGCTTACGGTCCGCTGGTTAACAATAAGCTGAAGCGTCAGGTTGTCAATGTCACTTTAGAGGGCAACGTCAACCAAACGCAAGCTATCTTCCGCAATATCGAACGGCTACAGCCCTTTTTAGTCTTTAAGGACGTAAAGATGGTGGTCGGTGATGGCACTCAAAGTAATGCGAATGTAAATCGGCTGTTTGAGATTCGCGGTAATACAGTGCGGTTTTTGCCTAACTGCCAACCTGAACCTAAAATTACCACTACTTTCAAACTAGAGGCACTATCGCCGCTCACGCCTGAAGATGCAGCTAAAGTTGCTCCTGCTCCAGGATCGCCTGCCGCTCCAGCCCCTGCTGCAAAATAAGACCTTTAGTAGCAGTCAGGCATCGCCATTCAGTGTTTTTAGTGCAAAAAGCCCAATCCCCCAAAGCCCAGTCCCAGCGTTTACACCAGCAGTCTAATTGATTTGAGTGAGGAAGGAACCGTGAAACAGTCTTTAGGATTCAATAGCATCATGCTTGGTGGGGCAGCCGCACTGATGGCGATCCAGCCCACCTTTGCCGCCCCGGTGCAGGTTACAGGTGTGCAGCTCAATTCAACCGCAACGGGGGTTGATGTAACGCTGCAAACGAAGTCGGGTGGTCGTCCTCAAGTTTTTGCAGTCAATCGCAGCAATAGCTGGACGGCTGACCTTCCCAGCAGTCAGCTTCGCTTACCGGGTGGCGGCGGTTTCCGTAAAGAAAATCCTGCTCCAGGCATTGCTCTGGTTACGGTTGCGCCTCTAGACACAACGAGCGTTCGCGTCACAGTTGTTGGTAAGTCGGGTGCGCCCATTGGACAGGTTGCCCGTCCCGACAATGGCGGTGTGGTACTGAGCGTTAGCCCCTCTGGCACTAAACAAGCCGCGTTGCCAACGCCTGCAACCACTTTTCAGACGGCTGCTCCAGCGCGATCGCTGCCTGCTCTGCCCCAGCCGCCTCAGCCTCCTTCCGTAGCTTCTTCATCGGCGATCGCAGTGCCGCCGCCAGAACGACCCGCTCTGCTTGCACAAACCCCTCCTCAACCAGCGCCCGTTACGCCTGCACCTGCGGTAACACCGATTCCATCTAACCCAACCTCTGTACCTGTTAATCAAACGGCACCATTGCTGCCTAACCCAGAAATTCAAATCCAGGGCGGTACGCCTGTAATTGCTCCTACTGTTATACCAGGACTCTCGCTCCGGGCGATCGCACCCCCTGTTGGTGATCTTTCCACTGCTCAAGTCGATGCGTCTGGTGTCTCGATCGATTTGGGATCGGCTGAACGAGTGCCTCGTCTCGTCTTGCGAGATGCCCCCGCACGTGAAGTCTTATCATTGCTGGCACGGGCAGCGGGGTTAAACCTTGCTTTTGTGGGTGAGCTGTTGCAGCAAGGGCAACCGGGTCAAGCTCAGCCTCAGGGAGGACAAGCAACGGCTGGTAGCGATGGTCCTAGGCTGACGCTGGATGTTGAGAACGAGCCTGTGCAAAATGTTTTTAATTACGTACTGCAAATTACTGGTTTAGAAGCTAACCGGGTAGGGCGTACCATCTTTGTAGGACCGAAACTTCCCAACTCGGCTCGTAACCTGGTTGTGCGAAGTGTGCGCCTTAATCAGGCATCCATCACTACTGCGATCAATTTTCTGGTCACGCTCGGTGCTGAAAGTGCAGTCAGCCGCGATCGTCTAGTCACCAATGCGGTAGCAACCCCCGTTGGCACTCTGGCAGGTGGTTCAGCAAGCACGCAGACGCAGACTGTCACCGCAACCGAATCGCGTATCGAGAACCAGCGGGTAGACTATAAAGATTCTACGCCGTTGCTGCGAGGTCTACAGATATCTGGAGATGAGCGGACTAATCAGGTGACGTTGGTAGGTGAACCTAAAAAGGTTGCCATTGCGATCGCTCAGCTAACTCAGCTTGATATTCGCCGCCGTCAGGTCACTGTAAACGTCCGCGTCGTTGACGTAGATTTAAGCAGTATCGATCAATTCTCTGCTAACTCGTCCTTTGGGATTGTTGATAGCACGCGTGCTATTCTGGATGCAGGTACTGCCGTCATTAACTTTGGTCGCTCTGCGCCTGCCGCCACTGGACTTGGTAGTGGTATCAGTACAATCGGCTCCGGGTTGGGTGCTGCTACAGGTGGTGCATTCAATTTTGCGAAGAACTTCCTTCTCCAATTACAGGCATCGATTACAAGCGGCAATGCCAAGATCCTGACGGATCCGACGCTGTTGGTGCAAGAAGGGCAAACGGCAACCGTCAACGTTACTCAAGAAGTAGTCACAAACCTGACCCAGCAAACAACCGCTTCCACGAACTCAACCCAAACCACCATTACAGTTGAGAAAGGACGAGCAGGCTTGATTTTGCCGATTAAAGTCGATCGCATTGACGACAACGGCTTTATTTCCTTGTCCATTGCTCCATCCGTTTCACGCATTGGTGGTCAGCAAACCGTCAACATTCAGGGCAGCAGTAATGTAATTAACTTGTTGACCGAGCGACGGTTGGAATCTGG
>JBBSHC010000070.1:0-9408 GCA_038253425.1 Leptolyngbyales cyanobacterium
CGAAGGCGAAGCGGATATTCTCCTTTGCACCACCATTATTGAATCGGGGCTGGATATTCCCCGCGTCAACACCATTCTGATTGAAGATGCACAACGGTTTGGGCTGTCGCAGTTGTATCAGTTGCGGGGACGAGTCGGACGAGCAGGTATTCAGGCGCACGCATGGCTGTTTTACCCCAAGCAAAGCCAGTTGACGGATACCGCACGTCAGCGGCTACGAGCCATTCAGGAATTCGCGCAGTTGGGTTCAGGCTATCAGCTTGCGGTGCGTGACATGGAGATTCGCGGTGTGGGCAATCTGTTGGGAGCCGAACAGTCCGGGCAACTAGACGCGATCGGCTTTGACCTCTACATCGAAATGCTGGAAGAAGCGATCGGCGAAATCCGTGGTCAAGAAATCCCCACCGTCGATGACACGCAGATCGACCTCAACCTGACTGCGTTCATTCCTGCCGATTACATTCCTGATCTGGATCAGAAGATGAGCGCCTATCGTGCCGTTGCCTCCGCCGATGGCAAGCAAGAGCTGACGCAGATCGCCGCTGACTGGAGCGATCGCTATGGTGCTATTCCCGCTGCTGCCCTTCAGCTCATCCGCATTGTGGAACTCAAGCAAGTGGCTAAAAAGTGCGGTTTCTCTCGCATTAAGCCCGACGGCACCCAGCATATTATGCTGGAAACACCGATGGCAGAACCCGCCTGGAATCTACTTAAAGCCAACCTGCCCGACCATTTGCACTCGCGGTTTGTCTACACGCCAGGGAAAGTGACAGTGCGGGGGCTGGGTGCGCTCAAAGCAGAGCAACAGCTTGATAGCCTGCTCAACTGGCTCGGCAGAATGCAGGGCGCGTTACCCGAAGCCGCGATCGCTTGAAAGCTAATCCTTAAAATATAACGCTTAAAATCCGACTGGTATTGCAGTGTCAACTATCAGCAAAAGGCTTTGCGTCAGCTCTTGCGGGAATAGGTAGCGCCCTTGTAGCGGTAGGTGCTGGCGCAGTTAGAGCCTTCATCGCAATAGTAGAGTAAGCGCTACTTCATCCAGCGGTGCCAATACATGGCTCAAACGGCAAAACATTCAAGCGGTAAAACGCAACAAACCAGTCTTTTGGTGGCGTTCAAATCTAGCAAGCAGCCTGCTTCTTGGCTGGGCTTGGGTAGATGAACCATGAGCGGCAGCACAGAATGAACCGTTCGCCATAACACCGATTCGTTATAAGCCTGACGATTTTCTGCACGATCGCCCGTTACATCTCGTCACATCTATGCTCAATGCAAAGACATTGACCTAATGGAAGCTTTCCGTTGCCATTGCGGGGCGGTAGTCAGACGGTTTGATTTTGCACTTGACCAGATTTGCCAGTTCTTGAAGCTGGCTGATCGCTTCAGCGCCTTCAAGCTTCATCAGCTCGCGATCGTCCCGCATTTCAGTCCAGGTGATGCCGTAGTCGGAAACCAAGAATCGAATGAGATGGTTGTCAGCCAAACTCACCATGAAGGAGGCGCTATTCATCTGCCCGCCGCAGGTGTAGCAAGACGCAAGGTACCCCTGGCGCTCTAGCACGATCGCTAGCGCCTGAAGATTCATGACTAGATCCTGGACGAATTGACGGTGTTGCTCTGCAAGTCTTAGAAACACGATTATCCTCCAATTCACCACACGTAGATTTTATACTGTTTTAATACTTTCTTAAGAATCTATTTGTAAAAGAGATGTTAATGCCTCAGTGTGATACACCAACGTTAATGAGTACTTTAGCCTTACATTAGCGAACTGTCCAACAAAGAAAGTATCCAAGTAGACAGTCGTCAAAGTTAAGTTCAGTGACTCTGACAGGCAGAAAAAGTGCCTGTGTCTTGGATACTAACAAATATTCAGTTCAAGCTGCTTGAGCCGATCGGTTAATCGACCTGCCACCAGCCTAAAATTGGTCCAACGAAACGCACTGTAACCCAAGCCGCCACTAACAAGCCGATGCCAATCCAGGCTCCCTTAGTGGTTAATTGAACAAATTGATTTGCTTTGGTTTTCGTGATAGGCAACCAGGGAAGGACATTTGTCTCTTGCCCGTATTTCTCTCCCAAGGTTTCTTTGCGCCGCTTTGATTCGCCCATAGCCGCAATTCTGCATCAGCTCAACTATTCAATAGTAAGTGCAAAGGCTACCGATTGATTAGAGGGGAGAAGCCTGATGTATGAAAAACCGCGCGATCGGGGCGTCAAAGCTGGGTCAGGTAGCAGCCGCAATCAGTTCCTGAAGCACTATAGTCCTACGGGTCGCTACTCACCTACTCGTATGTTCTTGCACGTTGCGCTAACCACTCAGTCAACTAGCTAATCCAATACAGAGCAGTCAGGTTGCGGAAACATCGTTGAGTCTAAATAGCTGAGACGGGCTACGGGATGAAGCGCAGTGAGAATTTGCTGCCCATAATTGCGGTGAACGACGCGACTATCCAGCAACGCAACAATACCCTGATGGTCGCGGACAGGGGCGATCGCGCGTTGAAGTTCGGCCAAAGCAGCGGGTAAGAGATAGAGGCGAAACCAGTCTTGCCTCAGTTGTTTGTAGTGGGCAACGCGTCCAGCCACCAGCGGATTTTCGAGAGAGGGAATCGGCAGCGTGGCGATCGCCAGCAAATGGGGCGCGGGCAACACACTCTGGTACTGTCGCCAAAACTCCCAGCCTGCTACCAGCACACCGTTGTCATCCAGGCATGTACGTTCTACCTGCACTCGTGAACCAAACTCCGATGCCAGCACCGAGCCAACCTGAGCTTTGAGTGGCACATCATCCACCAGCAGCACGGTTAAACCTTGAGCGCCTGAACTGATGCGGAGCAAGGAATGCATTTCTCGAATCAGCGCCCACTGAAATTCTGGCGTATTGGGCATCGGCAATCGCTCTGGCAAGTAAAGCTGGATCAGATCATCCTGGCGATCGGGCGAAAACTTCAGGCAGGTCAAATCGTCTAGCCCCAACCGTTGACGATAAACCAATGCATCAGCATCGACATCAAGCGCACCGCCAATCAAAACGGTGGACTGCTGAGACCAAATGGGAGCCAACGCCGTTGCCACCTCAACCGGACCGCAATGCAGCGAAAATTGACCGTGACGGCGCGAAATTTCTGCCCAGAGTAGCGTGTCTCTTTGCAGTGACTGGCTAAAAGCGCTCCACACAGCCGGCATAGCCGCTGCCGCTACCGAGTCAGACTCCATCGCTTGAAAGAGTGCTGCCAGCACCTTTTGTTCAAAGAGTTCCAAAAGACAACATTCATACGGATTGGGGGGGCGCTGAAAAATTGCTTTGGTCAGTTGAACACGGGCATCACGAATCATATCGGCATGGTTCGGGCAAGCAAGCATCAACTCGTCCCAGTCACTGGGCTGAATCTGCGTAGTAAGTTGTGCGAATGCCCATGCTTCTAAATCATCAACGCCATCGAAAATGGTAGGAATACCATCCGGGAAACGCCCTTGTTTGTAAAGGCGATCGCGCAGCCAAGCCTCTGGTGTCGTGAGCAGCAAGCCTTGAAAGTCTGAACCCGGAAAGCGATCGCCTGTCCGAATAGCCTTGGCGGTTTGAATGCACGTTCGCAACTGGGGTATCTCAACCATCAGCAGTCGTTGCTGCACCGCTTCTGTGGCAACCAGCACAACGGGACCTTGCCACATCAACATGGGAACCAAATAGCTCAGCCGGTAACGCCCGTGATAGCGAGAAAGTGCATCGGTCTGCATCAACGCACTTCGTCCCAAGCGCAGCGCCCGTGCCACCAACCGCGCCATCGTCAAATGGTGCGACCAGTAGGGTTTGCCCTGCTCTCTCAGGAAGGCTCGGAGCTGTTGGTGGACTTCGACCTCAATCACAAATCTAAGCTCTCGTACGGCGGGTGACTTTCATTCTGACACAGATGATAGGAGTCCCTGCTATGGGGATTTCTCTGGTATAGCTGCCGCCACAGAGCTTAGGACATTAGGATCAAAGGGGGGCTGGGGGCAATGCCCCCAGCCAGGGGTTCCACCCCTGCACCCCGTCCTAATCAGAATGGCGATGGCTATATCAACATCATGTATCTAGCTTCACTCCTTTGCCGTATGACTCACACAGACAATGACCGCTGTCTACCAGGGCACTGCCATCCGTCAAACGATCGCGCCGCTAAATCTGACTATCGATCGGGGCAGTAGCATCAAAAGGAGTATACGCTTACTTACAGTAAACTACGTTTACTTAAACGGTTGAGCGCCCTGGGTCAGCTCATGCCGCTGATCGACTATCAACTGACTGATGACCGACTGATGACCGACTGACAGATCTTTTAAGACATTTCAACACTTCCACGTCAGTGAGTTGTTTATGAGCTTCTCGCAAATATGAGCTTCTCGCAAATCAAGCAACTCGTTATTGGACGCAGTTTGCCAACCAGTGCCCATGCAGAAGAGCGCTTGACGAAAGCGGCGGCTCTAGCAGTACTCTCTTCCGATGCACTTTCTTCGGTGGCATATGCAACTCAAGAAGCGCTACTAGTTTTGATGGTGGCTGGCACTAAACCCAACGTCCTGGGTTGGTCGCAGCCGATCGCTGTGGCCATTGTTCTGCTGTTGGCGATTGTGATCCTTTCCTATCTGCAAACGGTTCGCGCCTATCCCAATGGCGGGGGGTCGTATATTGTTGCCCGTAGCAATCTGGGTCTCTTCCCTGGGTTGATCGCGGGGGGATCGCTCATGATTGACTACATCCTCACGGTTGCAGTGAGTGTCTCGGCGGGCATCGATAACTTAACGTCTGCGGTGCCCTGGTTGCGTCCTTACACGGTAGACCTGTGCCTGGTCTTTATTTTTCTGCTCATGGTGGCAAACCTGCGAGGGGTGAAAGAATCGGGGCGAATTTTCATGATTCCTACCTATGCCTTCATTGCCAGCATCTTCATCATGATTAGCATGGGCTTATTCAATCAGCTCACCGGGCACGTAATTCCAGCGCCAGCACCGATCGAACCCTGGCGAGGGGCAACGGAGTCATTAAGCATCTTTTTAGTGTTAAGGGCATTTGCAGCGGGTTGTACAGCCCTAACGGGGGTCGAAGCGATTTCGGATGGGGTGTTGGTGTTTCAGCCGCCTGAGTGGGTTAATGCACGCAAAACGCTCATGGCTTTGGGCATTATTCTGGGTGCCATGTTTTTGGGCATTACGTACCTGGCGCATCTGTATCAGGTGATCCCCAGCGAACAAGAAACGGTGCTGTCGATTTTAGGGCGACAAATTTTAGGCACGGGACCGCTTTACTATTTCGTGCTTTTGTTTGCGACCCCAGCAATTTTGCTGCTTGCTGCCAATACAAGCTATGCCGATTTTCCACGGCTGTGCTATTTCTTGGCGCGAGATGGCTTTTTGCCCCGGCAGTTGTCACTGTTGGGCGATCGCCTGGTCTACTCCAATGGCATTCTGCTCCTGAGCTTGTGCGCCGCCTTTCTCATCATCGTGTTTCGGGGCAACACTACGGCGATTATTCCACTGTACGCAGTGGGCGTCTTTACATCCTTTACGCTGTCTCAGGCAGGCATGGTGCGGCATTGGTTACAGCTTAAATGCGCGGGTTGGCGGAGCAGTGCTGTGATGAATGGGGCTGGAGCGATCGCTACCGCGATCGTGCTGGCAATCGTCGTTTGGACAAAATTTGCGCTCGGTGCCTGGATCGTTGTCGTCACCATTCCGCTGCTGGTTTATTTGTTTTTACGCATTCGACGCCACTACGAATATGTAGCCCATCGCCTTAGCATCCAGGAGTTAGCGCCCCGGAGCTATATGCCACGACCCAAGGGTGAGCATGTGACCCATCCAGCGATCGTAGTGGTCGGTCAACTGCACCGAGGTACGGTGGAAGCGCTGGACTACGCTCGCAGCATTGCTGATGAAGTCGTTGCCATTCATGTGGACGTTGGCTCCACCGATCGAGCAAAACTACAAACCCGCTGGCAGGATTTAGAGTCCGATATTCCGCTGGTCATTCTTGATTCAGCCTATCGATCGGTTGTATCGCCCATCATTGAGTTTGTTGAAGACTACGAAAACCAGCATCCCGGTGTTCTTTCAACTGTGATCATCCCAGCGTTTGTAACCCAAAGATGGTGGGAAAACCTGCTCCACAACCAAACGACGTTGTTCTTAAAGAGCGCCCTACGAACGAAGCAAAGCCGCATTGTGACCACCGTTCGGTATTACCTATAGGCGTTCGATCGACGGGTGAAGAGACTCACTTAAGACCTTTAGTGGTTAGGAGGTAAAGGCAGAGGGGAAAGGGGAGTAGGGGAAGCAGAGGGGGAAGGGGAGGCAGGCTGCGGCACAAGTCATGACTTACAGCGGTTTTCAGTTGAGTACAACACAGCTTCGGGTGCGCGGTCAGCAGTCAGCGGTCAGCTTTTTGCTCATCGGGCTGTGGCTTATACGTTTGAACATCGCTGTAAGTATCACTTCGGCGAAGCTATGCCCAAGGCTTTTAAGCCAACAAACTCCTTAACTAAAAATCTTTAGCCTTTAGCCTTCATCCTTTATCCTTTCAACCCTCCGCTCTCATCTCAGTTTTAAGGCACGTTATGAAAGCCCTGCATAAAATTAACGATGCTAGTTAGAAGGGGAAGACGAATGGCTCCGGGTGGCTTTTGAGCGATCGCTGGGGCAGTTGGATCAAGCAAGGTCATGACCCGTTTGCCAAACGTGGGATCGCTGTAGAGATTCAGGCTCTGGTTGCTGGAGTTGATCAGCGTTGTCTTGGTAGCTGCCCGAAAAAATGGTAGTTTGCTGAGCGCGCTGAGTGAGCCATCAGAGAGCTTAAACTCATTGACCTGGGTCAAGGTTTGAGTCAGGCTAGTTTTGAGCGGCTGAAACCAGTCCAGTAAGGCAAAGCGTTCTTCTACCGATGACGACAACAACAGCTTGAGGATTGCGATCGCCGTATTGTGTGCCTCTGGCGCATGCTGAAACGGTAAAATAGCGACACAGCCGATGAGAAATAGTTGGTCATCGCGATCGATCTCAAACGTCAGCGTAGTGCGACGACGACCAATTTGAATGTTCGGTGGATTGACTGTCAAACGGTAATGTTGTGCCACCTGACGATAGGTGACTGCCAGCGCATAGTGAGCATCCTGGTTAAAAGTCTCGTCCACAATCAGCCGCACGGTTGGCGGTGCTGCATGAAAAAAGTTTGATTGGTCTTCAGCCGTAAAGCGATAGAGCTTACTTTGATCCCCGATCGGGCTGAGATCAACCCACTCGCAGATGATGCCATCCGTTTTCACGCCAAAACGCGGTACGTCATAAAGCTTGGCTCCGGTCAAGGTGGCACCGCTCAGGTCAGCTCCTGCCCAATCTGCCCCAATCAGGTTAGTTCGGGTCAAATCCACATGCACCAGTGTCGTGCTAATGAGAGTCGCGTTGCTCAGGTTAGCGCCAGTCATGTTTGCGCCACTCAGCTTTGCACCACTGAGGTCGGCACCACTGAGGTCAGCACCGCTCAGATCTGCCCAGCGTAAATTGGCACCATTTAAATTTGCCCCCCGCAGATTGGCACGACTCAGATTGGATTGCCTTAACTCTGTGTCGCTGAAATCGGCACCGCTGCAATCAGAGCTGCTGAGGTCAGTGCCATGCAGATTTGCTTCCGTCAGGTTTGCGCCTGTCAATGTCGTCCATTTGAGATCAGCGCGACTGAGGTTAGCACTCGACAGATTGGTGTGACGGAGTTTGGCATCTTTGAGGTCAGCACCGCTTAAATTGGCGCGGCTCAGGTTGGCACCGCTCAGCTCAGTGCGGGTAAGTTCGGCTCGTACCAGAGAGGCTTGGGACAGATCTGCTTCAGTTAAGTCGGCAAGCGTCAGATTAGCGACATTGAGAATGGCGTCACTGAGAATGGCTTTGGTCAGATTGGCACCGCTGAGTTTTGCAACGTTCAACTTGGCTTTGCTGAGGTTGGTTTCACTCAGGTTCGCGCCGCTCAGATTTGCCACGCTCAGGTTTGCCCCACTCAAATTTGCCTGGCTCAAGTCTGCCCCACTGAGGTTGGCTTCGTTAAGGTTAGCGGCAATGAAGGTGCGTTCACCCGCTGCGTATTGTTTTAAAAATTCCTCAGCTTTCATCAGGGTTACCTTGCAGTGAACTCAGGCTCCTCTAACGCCATCTCCGGTAGAGCGAAGCCACCGTTTTGGTGTATTTGTGAACCATTGACGCAATGGCTCTCAACCAAAACCTAAGGCTAACGTGCCCGTATTGAGACCAAAATTAGCCTGAAGGCGATTAATTGCGTCGTTAAACGTTCAACCCATACGAAATTGCAGCATGAATATTGGCATTGTAGGGCTGGGATTGATTGGTGGATCGCTGGGACTGGATCTGCGATCGCACGGTCACACCGTTTGGGGCGTGAGTCGCAATCCGCAAACCTGCCAGCGAGCGATCGCACGGGGAGCAGTCGATGATGCCAGCGTAAGCTTAACCCTGATGAAAAATGCAGATGTGGTCTTTATTTGTACTCCTTTGGCGGCAATGCAAGCAACCGTAAGCGATCTCATACCGCACCTCTCGGCAGACACAGTACTAACCGACGTGGGATCAGTGAAAGGTTGGGTGGTGGAAGCGATCGCACCGCTCTGGTCTAATTTTGTGGGTGGGCACCCAATGGCAGGAACCGCAGAAAGCGGTATTGACGCCGCCCAACGCGATTTATTTGTTGATGCCGCCTACGTGTTGACCCCAACAGAAACGACGCCAGCTATCTCCGTACAGCAGGTAGAAGCCATCGTTCGTCCGCTGCAAACCCGGATCTACCACTGTCACCCCGATGACCACGATCGCGCCGTTGCCTTAATCTCTCATTTACCCGTGATGGTTAGCGCCAGTTTGATTGCTGCCTGCCTTGATGAAACCGACCCTGCTGTGCTGAAATTAGCCAAAGCGCTGGCGAGTTCTGGCTTTCGAGATACCAGTCGTGTAGGCGGTGGCAACCCCGAACTGGGCAGGATGATGGCACAGTACAATCAAGCAGCCCTCGTGCGATCGCTCTACACTTACCGCGAGACCATCAGCCAACTCATTACCCACATTGAGCAAGCAAACTGGAGCGCACTGGAAGCCCAGTTAGAAGAGACACAGACTGCGCGATCGGAGTTTTTAGAGCAAGGCTAAAGGCTAAAAATATCTCACCACCTTTTATCCTTTATAGCTGCCGCCACAGGGCTTAGGACATTGGGATCAAAGGGGGTGTGGGGGCAATGCCCCCAGTCAGGGGTTCCACCCCTGCACCTCGTCCTAACCAGAATGGGGCTATGGCTATATCTTTCATCCTTCCCTCATCCTTTCCCCTTTAACGTGTGGCGCTCAAAAAAGCTCCAAATTTCCTGACTACCA
>JBBSHC010000071.1:0-9375 GCA_038253425.1 Leptolyngbyales cyanobacterium
ACCTGCTACTAGCTGACCCAAACCAGACATTTTCTCTGTTTGAATGAGCTGCATCTGCGTCTGCTGAAGCTTGTGTAAGGTGGCTTCTAGTTCCCCCGGCTTCTAAATCCCGATTTGCGGTCTCTAGCTGCGCGGGGCTGGGCAATGCCAGCGCTTTAGGCACCAGTGGTATGAGCTCTACGGCAGTAATCACAGAAATCAATGCTGTGATGGCTTTGATGGTGCCAGCGACCCAATAGGTGGGATGCCAAAGGGTCCAAATGTCCATTACATGCCCTACGCCGCAGGCAATGATAAAAGACCCAAACATCCAGAAAATCCAGTTAAAAGGAATATCTTTGCGTTTGGCAACAAAGTAGACCAGGGTTAAAGGAATAGAGAAATATGCCAGCGCGATCGCACCGTCAGAAATGACGTGTAGCCAAACCAACTCAGGCTGTCATAAGTAGCAGTGCCCATGAGCAATCAATCCCTATGGATTTAAAAAATTTCTTACCGAGTCCAGCATGAAGACTCCTAAAAGACACAAATATCAAACAAGTAAGACGATGCAGATCAAACTGAACTAAGAAGTGTTAAGACTTTAACGGTATGGTTCCCGAAAGGGGAGGGCAGTAACCACGATCACATTAAGCGCTTGTTAAAAAAACACTGCACAGGTTTGGAGTAGCGATCAGTTAGAGCTTCTCGCTGCACATCCACTCACGAACTGATTAAGGAATGCCTTGAGCAGCCTGAGATCGCTGAATGCCCTGATGCTGTAACGTTATTCAGTGTTCAAATTCAGTTGTTCAATGAGTGGGTTAATCTTTAAAGTCTTTGCGGTTTCCACACTGTTGTCGATCGCTATTAAATATGGCGGTCCGGCATTGCCTGTGATGCCGACAACCCCAACGGTGCTCATTGCTGTACTGTTGCCAAGCGCAGTGATAGCAATGATTCTCGGTTGGCGATCGCAACAAGGGGTTCGATGAGGGTGGGGTAAGGACACATGCCTGCTGTTCTACTTCCCTTAGCGTCTAACCCTCTGTCTCAGTTCTCTGCTCCTACTTGCTTCTATATCATTCACCTTTTTACCGTCTGGAGTGCCTTGTGAATTTGGGTCAATGGATTGGTTTTCTGGCTTTAGCAGCCTGTCTTTATATTGTCTGGCAAATCCGCCAGGTTCTTTTACTAGTCTTTGCGGCGGTTGTGCTGGCAAATAGTCTCAATTTGCTCTCGCGGCGGTTTCAGGCTATAGGAATGAAGCGATCGGGCGCTGTTTTGCTCTCGGTTGGTTGCTTCTTGGGCATCTTAGTCGGCTTTTTTCTATTGATTGTGCCGCCTTTCACCAATCAGTTTCAAGAATTGATTGTGCTGGTACCGGCTGGCATCAATCGCGTGAACGACTGGGTGGACTATGCGATCAAAATGGTTCCCCCTGCTTTCAGCCCTTATTTACCCAATCTCGATAGTTTAGGAGCACAAATCCAGCCCTACATCAACCGTTTACTGGGTGGATCCTTTGCACTTTTTTCGAGTTCGTTAGGGGTTGTCGTTAATGTCTTGCTGGTGCTCATTCTAGCGTTGATGCTGCTAGTCAATCCTTCCGCGTATCGTCATGGCTTCATTCGTTTGTTTCCTGCGTTCTACCGCCGCCGCGTAGATGGCATTCTCGTTGAATGTGAAACGTCCTTAGGCGGATGGATTGTAGGAGCGCTCATTAGTATGAGTGTGGTGGCGCTTCTTAGCAGTGTGGGACTGGCGTTACTGGGAGTAAAGGCGGCGTTAGCGCAGGGCGTCTTGGCAGGGTTGCTCAATTTTATTCCCAACATTGGTCCCACGTTGAGTGTTGTGTTGCCAATGGCAACGGCGTTGTTAGAGTCGCCGATCAAACCATTGTTTGTATTCATCTTGTACGTAGCAATTCAGCAGTTTGAGAGCAATTTGCTGACCCCCTATGTGATGGCGCAACAAGTCTCTCTGCTGCCTGCTGTCACGCTGTTAGCACAAGTTTTTTTTGCGACGATCTTTGGTTTTTTGGGGCTGGCGTTGGCGCTGCCCTTAACGGTGGTTAGCCAGATCTGGATTCGTCGTGTGTTGCTCGAAGATGTGATGGATCATTGGGGAGGGCAGGGGCAGAAGCAATTGCACTCCTCTAACTCTAAGCCTGAGGTGATGGATGATGCGGTGGCAGTAGATACTGCGTCTGTCGTGACGCCCCTCTCGTCAAGCGCAGTTCCCTTTGACTCAGAGCCAACGGATGAAACGTCGAGCCGACGAAACACACCGCCTTCCGATCGTGCCTCAGAGTAAGCAGGAGAGTAGGGTGTTGAGAATGCTAATTGTAGTCTGCGACACTAGATCGGCGATCGCACCTTGACCGTTTGCGCGTTTGATTGCTTACTGTTTTGGCGCGATCGTTTCATAGTCCTTAGAGTCTCGCTTATTGAGTATGTCTACACTTCAGGCAATCATTTTTGATGTGGATGGCACCCTGGCAGATACCGAGCGCGATGGGCATCGGGTTGCTTTTAATCGAGCGTTTGCGGAAGCTGGGCTAGATTGGGATTGGTCAGTTGAGCGGTACGGCGAACTATTAGCGATCGCAGGCGGTAAGGAGCGTATTCAGTTCTATTGCAGCACCTACTGTCCTGAATTGGAGTTGTCGGAGGATAGGCAAGCGTGGGTGGCAGCGCTGCATCAGGCAAAAAATCGGCATTATAGGCAGCTTGTGGAGTCGAAGGCAGTGCCATTACGTCCCGGTGTCAAGCGGTTGATTCAGGAGGCACGCGATCGCGGTCTACGGCTGGCGATCGCTACAACAAGCGCGTTTGAGAACGTGGTGGCATTACTGCAAACAGCGCTTCACACCGATAGCCTTGCGTGGTTTGAGGTGATTGCAGCGGGTGACATCGTATCGGCTAAAAAACCTGCTCCCGATGTTTATCATTATGTGTTGCAAGCCATGCAGCTAGCGCCTGAGGCTTGCCTGGTCATTGAAGATTCTTATGCCGGTTTTCAGGCTGCGACCCAAGCAGGGCTACGAACAGTGATTACAATCAACGGCTACACCCAGGATCAGAATTTTGCAGAGGCGCTTCTGGTTGTGGATCAGTTGGGAGAGCCAGATTTGCCATGTCAGGTGTTAGCCGGAAATGTCGCTGATGACACCGTTGTGGATGTCAAGCTGATGCAGCAGTTGCACACGCTACCGCAGTCTTTCAGGACTTCTACAAGCTGAATCCTTGTACAATGGGCTGATGTTGGCGATCGCACGATCGCTGTAGATGAATACTGCCTGACAGGAGGATCATTTTGAAGGAAATTTTAGTCAGTCTGGGCGTTATGGTTGCCTGCCTAGTGGTGCTGGTGGTGTCACAAATTGGTGGTAAAGAGACTGCGATCGCCAGTAATCTGTCTGCACCAGAGCCACGTGCTGCGACAGCGGTTGTTGCTCCTCAAGGCATTGCCCCGACTGAGCCGCTATTAATCGCGGATGCTTCCAAAGCGCCGACTATGAACAAACCAGGAGAGAAAGCTGTGATTACGACGCCATCCGGTCTGAAGTATGTTGATTCCGTAGAAGGTACCGGAGCCTCGCCGCAGACAGGGCAAACGGTGACGGTTCACTACACCGGAACGTTAGAAGATGGCACAAAGTTTGACAGTTCACGCGATCGCAACAGCCCTTTCAAGTTCAAGATTGGGGTCGGTCAGGTAATCAAAGGCTGGGATGAAGGCGTTGGCAGCATGAAAGTGGGTGGTCGCCGTCAGTTGATTATTCCATCAGAGTTAGGCTACGGTGCTCGCGGGGCAGGGGGCGTCATTCCACCCAATGCTACGTTGCTATTCGATGTCGAACTGTTAGGCATCAACTAACTCATCCGAACCACTATGCCGCCCTATGCTTATTTGCTCGTTGCCATTGTGTCAGAGGTCATTGCTACAACGGCACTGAAAGCAGCGGCATCTTTTACAAAACCCATACCCAGCCTGCTTGTCATCGTTGGGTATGGCTCTGCTTTCTACTTTCTGTCACTGTGCTTAAAGACGATTCCTGTCGGTGTAGCTTACGCGATCTGGGCGGGTTTAGGCATCGTGCTGGTAACGCTGTTGAGTTGGCTCCTTTATGGGCAAACGGTTGATACGCCTGGTATCGTTGGCATGTCACTGATTGTGGCTGGTGTCGTGGTGCTGCAACTATTTTCAAAAACGGTTGTTCGTTAACGCCTGGAGCGATCGTCAGGCGCTACTAGTTAAGCTGCATCGAGCCAATAGATTACATACGATTCGGCGCTGCCAGGTTGCGGAACTGAGTAAATTGTGCTTCAAAAAGCAGCTTCACGGTGCCAGTGGGACCATTCCGGTGTTTGCAAATGATGACTTCAGCAATGCCGCGATCGGGCGTGTCAGGGCTGTAGTATTCATCCCGATAGAGCATCATGATCAGGTCTGCATCTTGCTCGATCGCGCCTGATTCACGCAAGTCTGACATCATGGGGCGTTTGTTTGTCCGTGACTCCACGCTCCGGCTCAACTGCGACAGGGCAATCACTGGCACACTCAGTTCCCGCGCTAAACCCTTGAGTGCCCGCGTAATGCGCGAAAGCTCCTGCACCCGGTTATCGCTGCCGCCATCCATCAACTGCAAATAGTCCAGCAAAATTAGCCCCAACGCACCGCCCTGTTCTGCCTGAAGCCGCCGTGCCTTCGATCGCATCTCTGTAATGCTAATGTTCGGCGTATCGTCAATAAACATGGGGAGCTGAGACAGTGTACTGATAGCGTGTCCCAAGGGTTCCCATTCGTTTTGGCTGACACGACCTGCCCGTAGTCGCCCACTTTCAATGCGGACTTCGCTGGCAAGTAATCGCTGTACTAGCTGCTCCTTCGACATCTCCAGGCTAAAAATGGCGACAGGCAACTTGTGAAACGCGGCAATGTTGCGGGCGACGTTCATAACAAAGCTGGTGTTATGAACGCAAATGTCATTCGCAACAAAGTTATGGGTATCGGGAATGGTCAAATCGTATACTTGCTTTTCACCCATTGGTTGAATAGAAACGATTTCATCCCAATAAAGATCACTCGTCGCCAGCAATTGGAGATTTTTATTTCCAATTGCTGTTGCCAGGGAGAAAAGCCGTTCCCGTGTTGGTGCACGCTTGCCGACATGAATGTCAGTGTGACCCGTAATACCCGCTCGACGTGCAAGTATTGCCCAAGGCTCGTTTTCCCTGGCAACATTAAGCTGCTTCCAAACTCCTATCGGAATTAAATCGCAATTTGTCTGGTACTTTCCTACCGCTAAAGCTTCTTCTACATTCAAAATCGCCTTTTCTTTGCCAAAAATGCCAATTTCCGAACTGAAGGTCTTAATCGACAACGCATCGGTAATATCAATTTGCCAAGCTGTTCGATACTTGCCCTGATACTTAATCGATCGCTGTTTCAAAGCAGCAATAACACCAAACCGCAAGAGAAGATGCTGCACTTGCCGCGCCAAGCGTTCGCTAACCGTTGCATAGCCTAATTGAGCTTGCCCACTAGTCAGGATACTTGCCCACCCATCAGTTGCAAACAGGCGATTAAGAAATAGGGCAAGCTGCGATCGTGGCAGCTTAAAGACGAGGGAGGGAATGGTTTTGGTGTGTGCAGTTTTTCCCCATAAATCAATTTCCTGTAACCAAGCGGTTAGAGTGTTTCGGCAATTGGCTGCGGGAACTCCTTCAGGAAAGAGATCACTTTGCTCAACAGTGAATATCTGGCAAAGCTGATCTACTACCTCCAGTTCAGGAACACAAACTCCTTTCTGCCATTGACAAACCAAACTAGGGCTGACTCCCAAGGTTTTAGCAAGGGTTCTTCCCGTTAGACTCTTTTCCGTCAGAAGACGTTGAAGGCAGTTACCAAACTGTTTCCGACTCTTTGCAGCAACGTCTAGATTAGCTGAGACATAAAAGCAGGGTGTACGCGTGCCGTTTGAGTCATCCCTACGAACAGTAAGATCGCCAAACTCTGTAACACATTGAATAAACTCATTCTGAATCTGAGAATTGCTGTTTGTGAAAGCAGGGATGGTTCCAGTTAAAGAACCATCCCCGATTAAATACCCCAGCAGTTTAACTGCACATTCTCGGGTCTGCTGTGTACCAAACACCTCAAATTTACGGGGTACTCCGATCTTATCGGTAACATTTAATGCTGCTAACGGTCGCCAGCCTTCAACGGTCAAGTAAGGATGGGTCAGCGTTGTTTCAATGGTGCGTCCTAGTCGGGTCGTGACTCGAAATACTGGTTTAATACCATCATTAACAAATACCGAAGGTTGAGTGAATTTAAACTTCCAAGTTTTGTCAAGCGTCAATAGCTCGGCTTGCTGCCGCCGATACAGTTCTTCGATCGTGGCGATACTGCCGTCTAACAGCAGGATTTCTGAACTTGCCCCCAGACACTTTCCCATTGACGGGCGACCTGCCACAATGATCAAATCGGAGCGCTGAAAGCCCTGAGTCATCGCATCCAGATCGTAGAAGCCACAAGACAATCCTGGCAACACCATGCCCAGCGATCGGCTCTCGATATCCGAAAACGTGTGGGTGAGAATATCAGATGCCGCCATCAAACCCTGTTGAGGACGGTCTTGCGTTACACCAAACAGCTTTTGTTCCGACTGATCCAGCACTTCTTCTAGATCATTGGCTGTATCGTGCCCCAGATGCGCGATTTCGTTGCCTGCTTTGATCAGCTTGCGGCGCATATATTTATCCATCACCAGTTGTGCGTACTGGTCGATGTTGACCGCACTCACGGTGCGATCGATGAGTTGCGCTAACTTACTTTGCCCACCCACTTTCTCCAGCAAGCCGCGATCGATCAACCAGGAGGTAATACTCATCAGGTCGGTCGGGCTACCCTGACCCTGTAGCACCAGCGCTGCACGATAAATTTCGCGGTGGGCGCTCAGATAGAACGCTTCGGGACGCAGCAAATCTGCTACCCGGTTAACCGCCTCTGGATCGAGCAAAATACCGCCTAAAATTGCTTCTTCAGCATCAATGTTCTGAGGCGGAAGGCGATCGCTAAAGGCTTGGAAATTGAGTTCCTGAACCATGGGCTGTGGGGACGGCGGTGATACGTTTAAAGGAGTGAGAAGCAGATTACCGCACTCACCCCCAATATACAAGGTTGATCGCACATACTCTACTACATCTGGGGTCGCTTCCCATCTTTACAGATATGAAAACGCTAGAAGCAGTGGTGCTACCAATGTCAACCGAACCTTATTCACACAATTAGTACTCAAGTACTAATCTATCAAATCACTAACGATTTGACAAACCGTTCCCGCATGTTTTCTTAGCTGGCAACCACCTGAATTTCGATCGAAGCAGTGACATCCGGATGCAGCTTGATTTCTGCCCGATACGAACCGATTTTGTGTACGTCAGGTAGCGTAATACCGCGCCGATCGACCTCTTGCTTCGTTGCTTCCAAAATGGCATCTGCAACATCCTGGTTAGTAACGGTACCAAAGATCGCCTCGTTTTCGCCGATTTGCTTGGCGATCGTGTATTGCCCCACAGCCTCTAATGCTTGCCTGATGACCTCTGCTTGCTGCCGTTCTTCCAACAACCGTTGCTTCTCTAGTTCTTTGCGCCGCGCCACCTGCTTGAGCAGACCGGGGGTTGTTTTAGCGCCGACACCCTGAGGGATCAGGTAGTTGCGAGCGTAGCCCGGAGCGACCTCAACCAGGTCTCCCGCTTTGCCTAACTTGCTCACATCTCGACTGAGAACTAACTGCACACGCTTCGCCATAATCTTTCCTTCGCCACAATCTTTCCAAGCTTTAAAAACCCACGGAAATACAATACTACCTTACTGGAAGGTGTAAGTTCCATAGCTGCGATTAAAACTAGCGGTGCTGGGGCGATAAGACGGTTGGGCGGCGCTGAGTTTTAGATTCCGGTTTTGAGTACCTGACGCTTATACCATCAGGGCGTTACAAGGTTATGAGTGCTTCTAAGCAATTTCTTAAATTTAGGGACTGGCATGAAAATAAAGTACAGTGGCTTGAGTTTCGGCTGCACTCAACTCGCAATCCTTGAAGTTTGAGCATCGTCGCAACCGAGCTTATTAGTACGCTGTTAGCCCACAGAGCACTCATCTCCGAATTGGGCGATATTGGTCGTAGTAGCTTACAAGTGGTCTTCGATACGCAGTATAGCCATAGCCATTCTGGTTAGGCTGGGGTGCAGGGATGGAACCCCTGGCTGGGGACATTGCCCCCATACCCCTTTTGATCCCAATGTCCTAAGCTCTGTGGCGGCAGCTATATAAGCCTACGAATTCGTTTTGTTCTACACGTTGATACAAGCTATATGTGCTGAGATGCTCTTGATTTATGCAAACTCCTGAACGCATTATTGTGCCCCTGGATGTATCGGATGAGCAGGCAGCGATCGCGCTGATTGACCAGTTGCCCCAAGTCACCTTTTGGAAAGTGGGGTTAGAGCTATTTGTCAGCAGTGGACCCAGCATCTTGGCAGAGCTAAAGTCGCGGCAGAAAAAAATCTTTCTCGATCTAAAATTCCACGACATTCCCAATACGGTTGCAGGGGCGTGTCGATCGGCTGCACGGCATGGGGTTGATTTGGTGACGCTGCCCGCGACGGGGGGCAAGGAGGCTCTACAGGCGGCTCAGATAGCGGCAGAGGCAGGTGCAACAGAGACAGGCGTTATAACGCCAAAACTGCTGGCAATTACCCTGTTAACCAGTCTGACATCACGATCGCTCGCCTTTGAGCTAAAAGTGCCCTTAGAGTTACCAGAATACGTTTTGCACATGGCACTGCTGGCAAAAGAAAGCGGGTTGGCAGGTGCGGTCTGTTCTCCTCAGGAAGCGGCGCAACTGCGGCAAACCTGCGGTGATGCTTTTTTGCTGGTTTGTCCGGGAGTGCGACCGACTTGGGCAGACGCAAAAGACCAACGGCGCACCGTCACGCCAGCCAACGCTCTGAAGTCAGGAGCCGATTACCTGGTGATTGGTCGTCCCATTACCGCCGCACCAGACCCGATCGCTGCCTTTGAGCGCATCTGCGAAGAACTGGCAACAGTGGGATAGCTCCTATGGCATGTAGAATCGACGAAGATATGGCTAGGGCAATGGTAGTGAACCGAACCGAAACCTTCTGGAATGTAGCCTTAGCTGGGCTTAGCGTCGTTGTCTTACTAGCAAACCCCGCACGTTCAGCCGTTGTCACCGTCGATCGCGATCGGAGCCTTTCGCCACGCATCCCTCACACCTCACAACCTGTTAACGAATTTACCTGTCCTGCTGCGCTAGAAACCCTTACTGCTACATTATTGCGGGACTTGCCAGGTTACATTAAC
>JBBSHC010000072.1:0-9341 GCA_038253425.1 Leptolyngbyales cyanobacterium
AGTGCTTGATTGACTTCAAAAAAGTGGAAGTGAGAACCAACTTGAATCGGTCGATCGCCTGTATTTGCTACGCTCAGCGATACGGTTTCTCGCCCTGCATTGAGTTCAATTTCACCCTCTTGAACCAGCAATTCACCTGGAATCATAGTCACTCCATCAGTTCGTTTTGGTGTGCAATCATCGAATGGGATCATGAACGGTGACTAACTTTGTACCATCAGGAAACGTGGCTTCGACCTGTACTTCGTGAATCATTTCGGGAATGCCTTCCATGACATCACTACGCGATAGTAAAGTCGTACCGTGACTCATCAGTTCAGAAACCGTCCGTCCGTCTCTCGCCCCTTCTAAAATGGCGGCTGAAATGTATGCGATCGCTTCGGGATAGTTGAGCTTTAGCCCTCGCTCTTTGCGTCGTTCTGCGACTAGAGCAGCCGTGAAAATTAGTAGTTTATCTTTCTCTTGTGGTGTTAGTTGCATTGTTCAATTCTCACCCATGACACGTCTCACCCATTACACGCCCCAAACTCTTGGCACAGCACCAGAGCGACCCAAGAATGATAAGCGGATCAGCCGCCAAACTTCAACAAACCAGTGACGCACCGCAGCCGTTGAGTGCCCACGATAGCGACAGAGTAAGCCTGATTGTAAGCGAGTCACGCCGCTTTCCCCTGCTGCGCCGACCCACAGCGATCGCGCTTTCTCCACTAAAGCCGTATCCACCGCCTGACCTACAAACGCGAAACTGCCCACAATGGGGCAGCCTGCCAAGCCATGAGTACCATGAAATGATGCCTCACTGCCAGGTAGCCACTGTCGATCGATCCACAACGGGCGACCCTGCTGCCAAATTTCGGTGTGCGATCGCCAGTCGCCCTGCAAAAACTGTTCGCCTCTGGCACTCCGCCCGAAGCGGGTAATCTCCCAACCCAGCCAGGTTGCACCCGGCGCAAGTTCAACGCGCATATCCTGCCGATACACTGCCTGATCAAACACAATCGTTTCCTGCGGCAACCACTCTAAACAGGCTCCAGCCGCCAGATCAACATGCGTTGTTTGTCTTGCTTCTAACCCGTTGGTGCGGTAGATTTTGCCTGCCGAAGCGGTTGTGATCAGCGCGTTTGCTTCGGGTTGAAGCTGGATATCCAGGGAGAGGCGATCGCCGCCGACAATGCCGCCCGCCGTATGCAAAATCACACTATGGCAAACGTCTTTTCCTTCTGGATAGAGCGATCGCTGCACTTTTAGTGGTGCCTGCGCCTGCGAGTATGCAACGTGCGTCTCCTGATCCCCACGAGCATAAATAAGTTTGAGACTGCCATGCCAACCAGCCGCGATCGTCATAGAAAAAATCGATAAAAAATTGAGCTTGAGAGGCTAAAAGCGACAGATTGATGCTGGTTTTATCGGACAGGTCGGGTTAAGTAAGGGATTACCTTCCAAATATAAGGTACTGAGGTTAGTCAACGGTTTGAGTGGGGTAAGGTCGCGGATTTGATTACCCGCTAAATAGAGCGTTGTAAGACTGGAAAGGTTGCTGAGTGAACGAATGTCTGTAATTTTATTACCGCCTAAAGCCAGATTGGTAAGATTGAGGAGCGTTTTAAGGGGACTGAGATCCGCAATCTTATTGCCGCTCAGGTCAAGAGTAGTCAGGCTGGTTAAAGTTTGCAGTGGGCTGAGGTCAACAACGTTTTGAGCGGAAATAGATAGTTCAGTGAGGTTTGTTAGAGACTGCAAGGGACTAATATTTGTAAGCTGGTTAAAGCTCAAATCCAGATTCTGCAATTTTGTTAATGACTTTAAAGCGTCGATCGCTAGAATTTGGTTGGAAACCAGATCAAGACTGGTGAGATCGGTTAAAAACTGTAGCGAACTCAATTCTGCAAGACGATTATTACCCAAATACAGCGAGTTTAAATGGCGTAAAGTTGTTAAGGGCGTAAGGTCAGAAATTTGATTGTAGCTGAGGTAAAGCCGCGTTAAGTTATTCAGCGATCGCAAGGGCTTTAAATCAGTAATGTTGTTGTTACCTAAATAAAGTTCGCTTAATTCTGTTAAGGCTTGAAGTGGACTCAAATCGGTTAGCTTACTATCACTGAGATCCAAAACAGTTGTAGTAGCAAGAATCTCATCAGACTGATAGCAATCGGTCGTGCGCGATCGCTTCAGCAAGACCTCAACCGTATGTCTGGTAGCGGTTGGTAGGGTTGATTTCTTCAGGCACCAATCAGCAAAGCGTTTGAATTGACTGGTTGATGCTGGCGAAACAGGTTGACTGGCGATTGCTGGTACACAATCAAACCCAACCAGGAGCAGAAGTAACAAAACTTTGAAGGCTGACGTTTGGCACCATAAGCGCATTAACTGAAGTGATGGTGAGCTTACTTTTAGATATCTGCGTAGCATAACACTCTATCCGCAATCTCATCTCTGCAATTGAAGCGTTGCTGTCGAAGCATCTCAAGCACTAGCACTCTGACACAGGCAGCACTCAAAAGACAATTAACACTGCTTGTCTCTGAAGGTTTTTGCCTTTACCGACTCTAACAAGGTACGCGATCGCACGGATTATTCAAGCTTTTTCTTCTTAATGCTGTGATGTTCTGACACAATCGCTTGCCTCCGTATGGGTAACGCGATCGCTACAAAGGAAACAACGGCTTTGCGAATCAGGTTGCTCCTGTCAAATGTGATAAAAGCTACAGATTGCACCCAGGCTTGCTACTAGAGTCTAAACGTTATCTGAACCTTTGAATGCTGATTCAGAGGCATTTATAGTCAATTTTGCTAACTCCAGCCTGAAAGCTTTGCAGTTGAAATTGCGTTGAACGTTCGCTGTTCAACCTTTGCTTTAGATGGCATGAAAAAAGTCTAAAGCAGCGATCGCAAAGCGATCTTTTGGGCTGAGATGTAGGAATTTTCGTTGCAGCGATTTAGGTGAGCAGGAGTATTTTATGCCCAAAACATTATTTCAAGTAGACCTGACCAAGCCAATGGATCAGCAAGATTTGCCTGGTCATAATCGCTGGCATCCAGACATTCCGGCCGTTGTGTCGGTGAATCCTGGTGATGTCTTCCGGATCGAGTGCAAAGACTGGACAGACGGTCAGATTAAAAACGATGACAGTCCCGATGACATTCGTGATGTCGATTTAACGGTTGTTCACGTTTTGAGCGGACCGATTCACGTCAATGGCGCTGAACCGGGCGATATCCTGGTCGTTGACTTGGTGGATATTGGTGCGCTTCAGGACGATGAATGGGGCTTCACAGGCATTTTTGACAAGAAAAATGGCGGCGGTTTTTTGACCGATCACTATCCCGATCCAGCGAAAGCAATTTGGGATTTTCAGGGTATTTACACCACGTCGAGGCACATCCCAGGCGTAAAATTTGCGGGTATTATCCATCCCGGTTTGATTGGCTGCGCTCCTTCTCACGAACTGCTGGCAAAGTGGAACAAACGCGAGAAAGAACTGGTAGACACGGCTCCCGATATACGAACCTATGGTGCGGGGCTTTCGGGTGACAAACCTGTGCTAGCGGCATTACCCAACCCCACCAACGCCATTCTGGGTCAATTGCCCAAATCTGAGTTCGATCGCGTAGCGGCTGAAGGCGCACGTACCGTTCCTCCTCGCGAACATGGCGGCAACTGCGATATCAAAAACCTGTCGAAGGGCACCCGCATTTACTTCCCGGTCTATGTAGAAGGCGCGAAGCTATCGATGGGCGATATTCACTTCTCTCAAGGAGACGGTGAAATTTCGTTCTGCGGCGCGATCGAGATGTCCGGCTATATCGACATCCATGTGGACATCATCAAGGGTGGCGTCGAGAAATATGCCATGGTCAACCCTATCTTCAAACCCGGTCCAGTAGAACCTCGCTTCTCTGAATATCTGGTGTTTGAAGGCATTTCGGTGGATGAATTCACAGGCAAGCAGTACTACATGGATGTACACATTGCCTACCGACGCGCTTGCTTAAACGCGATCGAATACCTCAAGAAATTTGGCTATACAGGCGAACAGGCATATCTCTTGCTTAGTTGTGCGCCAGTGGAAGGCAGAGTCAGTGGCATTGTGGATATTCCCAACGCCTGCTGTACTGTGGCAATTCCCACAGCAATTTTCGACAAGCCAATTCTGCCTGTGTAAAAGGAGCTTTGTAGGGACGTTACATGTAACGTCCCTACGCCCAAAAAACGATCATCTATTAGTGCCAAGGGACGTTTACGATCGATGCCTCTTTACGAATTTAAATGTGATGACTGCGGCGTGTTTGACGAGTGGCGCACGATCGCGGAATGTCATAGTCCCGCTAGTTGCCCCACTTGTGAGGGTGAAACCAGACGCATCTTCTCAGCGCCAGCCTTACTGTCAGGGTCACTGCGGCTGAAAACACCACGCTCAGAGCCAGAACTGGTGCAGCGATCGAACGATCGTGAGCCAGAACGCCCCAAAGCGCGATCGCATAATGGCAGTCGCCCCTGGATGATTGGGCATTAAGCCTGCTCCAGCGAAAGCACCGAGACAACAATGGCTTTTTTACCCCGCTTTTCTAACTGCTTCCCGCGTCTTTTTTCGTTCTTGAGTTCAGTAAACATTCAGTCGCTAACGGTAATCCTTGTTACAAGCAGGATGATCTGAAATCGATAGACTGAAGCTCTCTGTCGGTGCCTGAGTCGCCCTGTTTGTAAGTGATCGGCACTGATTCAAGATTTTTAGGAGGCTTCCATGTCTTATCACGGTGATATTTCGTCTAGCGCCGATGCGGTTGGTGTTGCGGTCGTTAACTACAAAATGCCGCGCCTGCACACGAAAGAAGAAGTGCTTGAAAACTGCAAAAACATTGCCTCAATGATTGACGGTATGAAGTTTGGGCTACCGGGGATGGATCTGGTGGTTTTTCCTGAGTACTCGACGCACGGTATCATGTACGACGCTAAAGAAATGATGGAAACGGCGTCATCCATTCCTGGTCCTGAAACTGACATTTTTGCGGAAGCGTGTATTCGCAACAAAACCTGGGGCGTATTTTCGCTAACGGGTGAATGCCACGAAGACCATCCTCATAAGGTGCCTTACAACACCCTGATTTTGATGAACGATCAGGGCGAAATTGTGCAGAAGTATCGCAAGATCATGCCCTGGACACCGATCGAAGGTTGGTATCCCGGTGACTGCACCTACGTTTCCGATGGTCCCAAAGGCTTGAAGATCAGCCTGATCATTTGTGACGACGGTAACTATCCCGAAATCTGGCGTGATTGCGCGATGCGTGGTGCTGAACTCATTGTGCGTTGTCAGGGCTATATGTATCCCGCGAAAGAGCAGCAGATTATGGTATCAAAAGCAATGGCATGGATGAATAACGTCTACGTTGCGGTTGCGAATGCGGCTGGCTTTGATGGCGTTTACAGCTACTTTGGTCACTCAGCGATCGTCAGCTTTGACGGGCGCACATTGGGCGAATGTGGCGAAGAAGATATGGGCGTGCAGTACGCCGCTCTATCGAAGTTTGCGATTCGTGACTTCCGCAAAAACTCTCAATCGCAGAACCATCTGTTCAAACTCCTGCACCGTGGCTACACCGGGAAAATCAATTCTGGTGAAGGTGCTGAAGGTGTCAAGGAATGTCCGTTTGAGTTCTACCATACCTGGGTGAATGACCCTGCTAAGGCAAAGGAAATCTCAGAATCCATTACTCGTCCTACAGTTGGCGTTAAAGAATGCCCGATCGAGGGTTTGCCTACCGAAAAACTAATCGAAACACCGCTAGTAATGAAAGAAAAAGAAGCGGTTTTGCTTAACAAATAGCACGACCGAAACGACGTTTATTGCTGCACTTAACCAGAGGCTCATGTATTAAATTACGTGAGCTTTTTTAATGATTTGAACAACTCAGAAAAGACGATCGCACGACTCAGATTTCGCAGCCTGAGCTTGGCAAGCGCTCATTTGAAAAACCTGAAGTTTATGCCTCATGTGAGTTAATCTCAGGTGATATTACAAAGCCGTTACAATACTCAAAAGCGGGTTGGTGGTAATAAGGTCAGGATGCTAAAACAGTGATGCCAGATCAGAAACATGCCGATATTGACGGGTTTGATGTTGTTGTTATCGGCAGTGGCATTGGGGGTTTAGTCGCAGGGGCACTGCTAGCGCGGTATGGCAAGCGAGTCGTCGTTTGCGAAAGCCACACAATTCCCGGTGGGGCAGCGCACAGTTTCTCTCATCAGGGCTTTCAGTTTGATTCGGGTCCATCGTTTTATTGTGGACTGAGCGATCCGCAGTCGCTGAACCCGGTACGCCAGGTGTTAGCCGTCCTGGGCGAGGAGTTACCCACGATTGCGTATGACCCGTTGGGGCATTACCACTTTCCTGATCTTACCTTTCCGGTCTACGGCAACCGCGATCGTTATCATGCCGCGATCGCGCAAATCACCCCTCAAGGCGCAGCAGAACTGGTGCAACTCGAACAGCGCTTGCTGCGCTTGTATGAAGCCCTGCGGGGCATTCCCACTCTGGCATTACGGGCAGACCTGAAGCTGATTCCAGTGCTGCTGTGGCACTATCTGCCCGCCGTACTCAAGCTACTGCCGCAACTGGGCACCATTCAAAGCTCTGTGGCAGACTTGATGCGCGATTTGCATGATCCCTGGCTGCGGCGACTCATTGACCTGGAGTGTTTTTTGCTATCTGGATTGAAAGCTGAAGGAACGATCGCGCCAGAAGTGGCTTTTATGTTTGGCGAACGCACTCATTCGATCATTGACTACCCGATCGGGGGCAGCAGCGCGATCGTGCAAGCGTTGGTACGGGGGTTACAGCGTTGGGGCGGCTCTTTGCGCTTAGGTACGCATGTTGAGCAGATTGTCATCGAAGCTGGTAAAGCGGTGGGGGTGTGCCTGCGATCGGGAGAAACGCTGCGGGCGGCGATCGTTATTTCCAACGCCACTGTTTGGGATACGTATAGTCAGCTTTTAAAGCCAGAGGACTTGCCGCCAGCGTATCGACAAACAGCGCTTGAGACGCCGATGGTAGACAGTTTCATGCACCTGCATCTTGGCATTCGGGCAGAAGGGTTAGACCATTTAACCGGGCACCATGTCGTTGTTCACGATGTCGAGCAAGACCTCACCACTCCCGGCAACACCTGCATGATCTCGATTCCATCCGTTTGGGATGCCAGTCTAGCCCCATCCGGGCATCATGCCATTCATGCTTACACGCTGGAACCTTACGCCGCTTGGCACCGCGATCGCCAGTATCAAACGCGCAAACGAGAACGGGCACTGCCCCTCTTTCAAGCGCTAGAGCGAGTGATTCCTGACCTGCGATCGCGCCTTGTTGTGGAACTCATTGGCACCCCTCTGACTCACGCCCGTTATCTGCGTCGTCACCAGGGCACATACGGACCCGCGATCGCCGCTGGTCATGGCATGTTCCCCGGTCCGCAAACCCCTATTCCGGGTCTTTACCGCGTTGGCGACAGCACCACACCAGGCATCGGCGTTCCGGCTGTAGCGGCATCTGGAATTTTATGTGCAAACCATTTAGTAACGCCTCAAGCAACCGCAGTGCTGCTCAAACAACTAAAACAAGCTACCGCCTGAGCGATGAAGCTGCCGCAAGCATGATTGAAGCCGGCAAAACTTTGAGCCGCCAAGACTGGGTAAGAGCGGAGTGCAGAATCCCTGATCAAACTAGCTGACTCGCTACACAGAAAGCTCCCTTGCCAATCAGACGACTTGATAAACAAAGTGAAGGCTTGCCCAGACGTTTAAATCGAGCATAAATGCATCGGGCGTATTCGTTTTTGGTTCGGCGCGATCGCTTGCCTGGTGCAAGTCTTGTAAAACTGCCTGGACAACCTCCAGCGGATTGGTGAGCGTGTGCAGAGACGGCACATCACTGGGCGATCGTAGCGGCCCCAGCAGGGACATTGTTTGGCTAAAGGGCGCACGGCTGCAAAGCAAGTAAGTTTCAGCCAGCCCTGTAGGACCGGATACTAACCACTGGAAGGCGGTTGACGCTTGAGGCAACGTGAGCGTTTTATGCGGCGCAATACTGCTAGAGGGATAAGCAGGTGGGTTAGAGACCGTCGATGCATCGACCGATACGTTCGCCGCCAACCCATCGATCTGAGGCGTGGGTGCCCCTGTTGGAGTGCTGGCAGTCGTGTTAGCAGCCGGATTGGAAGGCGAGTAAAGGAAGGCTAAATCACCGTTGCTATCCAAGCTGAGTAGAAGCAAATAAACCGGGCCGTCACTCTGGTTTTCGCAGCCAAACTGAATGCGGCTACCTAGCGGCACACTTACCAACCCACCGTCTAGCAGCAAAGAGGAGGGAGGTTGCGGTGTGGGAAAACGCTGAGCGATCGCCAGGGTTTCGCGCTTCATCAGTTCCCGTGCTGGAGGTGTGAGGAGATCAAGCGTTGCTCTTACTGCCAGACGTGAGGCATTATCATTCACGGTTAGCGTCAGAAGCTTTGCTGCCAGCAGCATTTGCAGTTTGGGTATTAAGCGCCGCACGGCAACTTTCACCGCTTCACCACTTTCCCCAGCCGTTTGTGGAATCGCAGTTTGACCCAGTGAAAATAAGCCATAGCTGTTTGCTGCGATCGCGCCCTTACCACCGACATCTGACACGACAGTTGTGGGTAACGCTGCCACCTGCGTTGGTTGCACGTCCTGCGTTTTGCTAAACAAGTAATCGGCGGCTTGTTCACCTGCGATCTTCGCTGACACACGCGGCACCCCTGAAAAGGCACTAATGGCATCAACCCGTTCAATTCTTGCCAACGCTCGATCGAGCGCGATCGTTAGCCCAAGATGACGCGGCAGCACCCGCACCTGTTCACGCACAAATTGCCCTACTTGAACGGCAGGTAGCACGGCTCCGTTGGTATAAAGTTTTGCCCTGGCTACAAGCCCATCACGCGAGACGATCTGTAGAGACGTTGCAGTGGCATCTGGGTCAGCATGAGCGATCGTAGTACCAGATGGCTCTACCAACGTAAATAAAGCCGTTGTCCCAGCTTGCTCTAGCACCGTGGCAGGTAAGCCGCCCAGCCAAAGCCGCACCGTTTTACTGTCCTCAACGTCAAGCACAACGCCATCCGCGCCCCATACGGGCACCGAGGGCAGATGGTAGGGGGTTAAAGGGCGTCCCTGGCTTTTTTGACCGCTCAACTGCGGTTTTTGGGCTTGCTTGACCAGTTGGCTCATCTGTTCGGTGGCGTGGCGCAAGCTAATGCGTAAGGCGGTCGCTGGCGTTGCTTGCCACAAGTGTTGAGTAAGCGCGTAGGTGAACAATCCCGCACTAAAGCCA
>JBBSHC010000073.1:0-9269 GCA_038253425.1 Leptolyngbyales cyanobacterium
CCGTCAGCTAGAGCCGATGCCGATTTTCGTTTCCTCTTTGCGAGACCCGGAGGTACAGGCAGAACTGTTAGCGTACTTCCAACCCAAAGATGAACCCGCGATCGCTGTCCTGCTAAACACAACCAGCTTTGCGATCGCGCAATTAACGGGTGTCGATCGTCAGCCATCAAACTCTCCATCCGTTGCCCCTTCCCCCGACTTCTGGCAACAGCTCAACGTCCCCGTGCTGCAAGTCATTCTGAGTAGCGGCACCGTCGAGCAATGGCAGACACAGTTGCGTGGGTTATCGCCCCGCGATATGGCAATGAATGTCGCCCTGCCGGAAGTAGATGGGCGCATCATCAGTCGAGCCGTATCGTTCAAGGCAGTGCAAACCCGTCATGCCACGTTAGAAACGGATGTAGTGCGCTACGAGCCAGTCAACGATCGCATTCAGTTCGTTGCCGATCTCGCTGCTAATTGGGTGCGGCTACGGCAAACTCCTGTGCGCGATCGCAAAATTGCTCTCATTTTGGCAAACTACCCCACTCGTGACGGACGCCTCGCCAATGGCGTAGGGCTGGATACACCCGCCAGTTGCATTGCCATCCTCAACGCCCTGCAACAAGCCGGATACACCGTTAAAAAGCCACCGCAAACCGCAGACGAACTCATCCAACGCCTGACCGCAGGCATCACCAACGACCCCGAAGGGATGGCACTCCGCCCCACCTATCAACACCTGGCGCTAGACGACTATCAGCAATACTTCGCCACCTTGCCAGAAACGGTGCAGCAGGGAATGCGCGATCGCTGGGGAGACGAGGAGCAGGGGGGTAGGGGGACAGGGGAGCAGGGGAGCAGGGACGATGACTGGGGCAACACGACGCAACACCCCTCACACCCTCACACCCTCACACCCTCACACCCTTCCTTCCCCGTTTCCGGCATTCAACTCGGCAACGTCTTCATTGGCATCCAGCCTGCACGCGGCTATGACCTCGACCCATCGTTGAATTACCATGCCTCGGATTTAGAGCCAACCCATCGTTACCTGGCATTTTACCACTGGCTACGATCGCAGTTTGGCGCACAGGCGATCGCGCACCTTGGCAAGCACGGCAACCTGGAATGGCTCCCTGGCAAAAGCATTGCCCTGTCAGACGCGTGCTACCCCGAAGTGGCGTTGGGTGCACTGCCCCATCTCTACCCGTTTATTGTGAATGATCCGGGTGAAGGCGCACAGGCAAAGCGGCGATCGCAGGCAGTCATCATCGATCATCTCACGCCACCCATGACTCGCGCCGAACTCTATGGACCCTTGCAGCAGCTTGAAGGTTTGATTGATGAATACTACGAAGCACAAAGCCTTGATCCATCACGGTTGGAGTTCATTCGCCAACGCATTACCGAGTTGGTGCAGAAGGAGAACCTGGATCAAGATTTAGATTCTATGAGGCGGGAATCAGCGGTCAGCGGTCAGCAGTCAGCAATCAGCGGTAGGGAGTTGGGCTTCGACGTGAGCGTTCAGCCGAACGGAGTCGGGAGTCGGGAGTTGGGAGTCGGGAGTCGCGAGTCGGGAGTGACTCAAAACTCAAAACCCGTCGATCGCACTCTTGCGCCCGATCGCATTGCCTCCTTAGACGGTTATCTCTGCGAGTTAAAAGAGGCACAAATTCGAGACGGCTTGCACATCTTTGGGCAGTGTCCAGAGGGGCGGCAATTGCGGGATTTAATCGTTGCGATCGCGCGTCATCCAGGAGAGGGGCGGCTGGGCTTAACACGGGCGATCGCGCAAGACTGGGGCTTAGACTTCGACCCACTTATGACCGATCCAGCACAACCTTTTAATGGAAACCGGGAGACTGATTGGCGAACGATTGGCGACGCGATCGAAGCGATCGAACACCACGCAGCCTCTTTAGTAGATCGGCTTCTTCATCCCATCTCAACGCCCCACACCCCACACCCCGCACCCCGCACCCATACTCAAACCGAACTCAACTGGATCGCGTCTTTCCTCCTCCCCGCTCTCCAGCAAACCTCCCAGGAAATCGTCAATCTGCTGCGGGGGGTTGACGGACAGTATCTTCCCAGCGGTCCTTCTGGAGCACCAACACGCGGTCGTCCAGAGGTTTTACCGACAGGGCGCAATTTCTATTCAGTAGATATCCGCGCGGTGCCTACCGAAACGGCATGGGATGTGGGTCGAAAGGCAGCAGAGACGCTGATTGAGCGCTATACCCAGGAACACGGCGAATATCCCAAAACGCTGGGGTTGTCGATTTGGGGCACATCGACGATGCGAACGGGCGGTGATGATCTGGCGGAAGCGCTGGCATTATTGGGTGTGCAGCCTGTGTGGGAAGGACTGGCACGACGCGTCGTGGACTTTGAGATTCTGCCGTTGTCGGTGTTAGGTCGTCCGCGAGTAGATGTGACGCTGCGGATTTCGGGCTTTTTCCGCGATGCGTTCCCCAATCTGATTGCCTTGTTTGACCAGGCAGTAACCGCCGTAGCCGCGCTAGACGAACCAGGCGACCAGAATCCGCTGGCAGCACAGGTGCAGCAGGAAACCGATCACTGGCAAGCGGCAGGACTGACAATGGAACAGGCAGCAACACGATCGCATCATCGCATTTTTGGCTCCAAACCAGGGGCGTATGGGGCTGGTCTTCAGGGGTTGATTGAGGCTCAAAACTGGACGGATGACGCCGATCTGGCGCGGGCTTACATCAACTGGAGCAGCTATGCCTACACAGGACAGGGCAAGGGGCACTCCGCACCCGAAGCGTTTGAGCAACGGTTGAGCCAGATGCAGATTGTGCTGCACAACCAGGACAACCGCGAACATGATTTGCTCGATTCCGACGATTATTACCAGTTTCAGGGTGGGTTAACCGCTGCTGTGCGATCGGTGCAGGGTAAAAATCCTCAGGTCTACTTTGGCGATCACTCCATGCCACAAAATCCTAAAGTGCGGCACTTGCAAGAAGAGATTGCCCGCGTGTATCGATCGCGTGTCGTGAATCCCAAATGGCTGGCAGGCGTCATGCGGCATGGCTACAAAGGTGCATTTGAACTGGCTGCCACAGTCGATTACCTGTTTGCCTACGATGCAACCGCTCATTGTGTTGAGGACTATATGTATCAGGGCATTGCTGACGCCTACCTATTTGACCCAGCGGTGCAGACGTTTGTACAGCAGAAAAACCCCTGGGCACTGCGAGATATGGCAGAGCGGTTGCTAGAAGCTCACCAGCGAGGGTTGTGGCAAGGCGTTGAGTCAGATGTTTTGGATCAACTACGCGCGATCGCGCATCAGGCAGAAGGAGCGATCGAATCAACCTCGTTGTAAGCAACCGAAACGAAACAAGGTTGGCGATGATAGTGGTCAACGCTCAGAACACGAGTTGGCTAGGTATTCTGCCTTTTCAAAGACGCAAGTATGCACCAATATGCCTCACCATCCTGGGTGGTTAGGCAGTTAAACGTTCTCTTTAGCGTTTGAGTTACTCCGCTTGCTTTGGCTTATCCACAAAATAAAGAATAAAGCGGAAACACCACGCCACCTCAATAAAGTTGAAGCGCTTAAGCTTGATCGGTTTTATATAAAGCCGATGGGGGGATTTGAACCCCCGACCGCTCGATTACGAATCGAGTGCTCTACCACTGAGCCACATCGGCATAACAATGAATCAGTATAACAGGCTTAGGGTTCTCAAGCGCTATAGAGTATAGGTTGTATGTTTAGGAACAAGCTATTAATGGCAGATAATTTGTCAGAGAAGGCTCGCAAGCGCCCAACACTTGAGCAAAAAGACCCAGAGAAATATGCCCGACTAAAGGCAGAAGCGGCTGCACCGTATCGAGGCTTGCGTTTGTTTGTTTATGGCGCGATCGCGGTTTCCGGCGCGATCGGGGCGTTTATCTTTTTCACGCAATTGCTGGCTGGACGAGAGGTGGAGGATGCGTTGCCCAATTTGGCGGTACAGGTTGGGGTAATTGCTTTAATGGTGTTGCTCTTTCGGCTTGAAAACCGTGCTAAACGTAAATAGCGATCGCGCTGAGCATCACCGTCAACAGCAACCGCTGAATCGCTGAGCGAACGGAGTTAGAAGTCAGGAGTCAGGAGAATGTAGATAGTCGATCGCTGTCGCCTCAGTCAACTCTATACACAGTTTTAAAACGCTTCTGGCATCCTTCACATCCCGGCTTTGGTTTTTCTGGCTTTTATGGAGCCATAACAATGTAGGGCGAGGCGATCGCTTCGGCTTTACCCGCATTGACCATTGCCTGGTAGACAAAAGCCGCTACTTCAGCGCGTGTCGCATTCTGACCAGGGTTAAGCTGCACTAGCACGGGGTAGTTCACGACGATTTGGCGTTGGGTAGCGGCGGCAACGGCGGCGGTTGCCCAGGAGGGAATCTGAGACGCATCCTGATATTTAGACAGAACCCCCGTGCTGCCAGCATTGAAATTTAAACCGCTGGCAAGGGCAACCAGCGCCTCAACTCGCGGAATTGCCTGGTTTGGTCGGAAGTCGCCTTCAGGATAGCCGCGCATAAACCCGCCTTTAGCGGCTGATTGAATGGCAGGATAGCCCCAGAAGCTACTGTTGATATCTTTAAACTGAGTACTTGCCTGTCTGGCAGGAGGGGTAAACGCTTTGTCGATAATGGCTGCAAACTGCACTCGTGTTACGGGTTCATTGGGACGAAAGTTGCCACCGGGAAAGCCACTGATAATGTTTCGTTTTGCCAGCGCTTCGATATATGCCTGCGCCCAGTGACCTTGCACGTCAGGAAACTGCCCTGTGCTACCAGTTACGATCGCGGGTGCAACATATTCTACCCTCCCAGCAATTTTCTGCGTATCTAGCGTGTTGCCGATCGAGTACAAGGTACCACTCGTTGTATTGTTCAGGTCATATTGACCATTGTTACGGATGACATTATTACCAGCACTTTCGGCGGTGCCCAAGTCAGGTTGGGCATTGACAGTGACAACAATGCCATCACGTTTATTGTTTTCGATGACGTTGTTGCGGAGAATGGGGCGGGCTGCGTTGTTGATGTACAGCCCATCCGTGTTTTCAACAATACGATTACCAGTGACTCGCGGTGCCGAGTTTTCGCCGATCGCCAATCCAAAGCCGGTCGCTTGAAACAGATTGCCGCTAATCTCGCCCTTGGCAGAATTTGCAACTGAAATGCCATTGCCACCATTGTTTATAAACACGCTGTCTGCAATCACGGGATTACCAGTGCCTGTGATGAAAATACCTTCTCGGTTGTTGCGGTTAAACGTGCAATTTTGAATTTTGGGATTAACCGACTCGACCCAAATGCCAGTCCCCCGCGTATTGGGGTTTGTAACAGAAATGCCGCTAATCTCGGTATCTTTGCTGGGCTGAAGCGTAGCATTTTGGCGGGCAAAGGTAGGGCTAATCAATGTGCCACCGCCAATAATGGCTACCGTTTGTCCCTTTTCTGATTCTTCGCCCCGAAGGGTGACACCTGGCGGTACGACTAAGGGAAAGACCTCCCCTGAATCCTGGGTGTAGCTACCCCGTGCTAACTGCACAAAGGTGCCGGGTGTTGCTTGCCGCAGCGCGTAAGCGATCGTGCGATAGGGAGCACTTGTGGTGCCTGCACCAGTCGCATCAGTACCAGAGGCAGGGTTAACATAAACAACGGTTGCTGAAACTGGCGTTTGAGCAATCACGATCGACGCTTCTGTTTGAGCAGGGTTTTGAGCCAGGGCAGAGGGAACGCCTAGCCAAAGTACCGTTCCGCCTGTCCCTAGCAGCGTCAGTATGCCCACAAACATCGATGTAGCAAGCTTGAAGGGCTGCTGTCTGGAGTAAGCGGTTTGAGCACGATGACGGCTTGGCAAGCGATCGTTGCTAAAGAGGGGAAGTTGAGCTTGAAAGTCCGGATATGACATGACGTATGCACTGATAACAAGGTTGTGAAGGGAGGTCTATGAAGCGGCGTGACGAATGAAAAAGGTTTGTGGCTAGATTAAGTCGATCAAGCTTGATGGTAGCAGTGAGCTTCAAAGGGCTGCTGTGAAATGACCCGACAGAAAGCAAATCGGCATCATTGCCGCTCTTGGAGGCTGTGACGGCAGTGATGTAGTGAGGTTCCCAGGGTTTCAAGACCTCGTGCCAGAACGTGTCCTTAAAACGATCGCTCCTTAATAACGATCTGAATCATGCTGACTCATTGTCCGACGAAGCGTCGATCGCCCTTAACTACGCGCAAATACTTGGAGTTCTCATGCGATCGCGTTTGACGTGAGAGCAGCACGGATTCAATAAGAGTTGATTCGGCAACTTCAACAAGAGTTGATTCGGCAACAGATGAACAAAGCTGAATTATAAGATGATGTCGGTTGTAGCGTGACATTTGACATTGGTAAGCGCGATCGCTCAGGTCGCTGCAAGCAAGCCGTATGGCAGGCATGATGCTGCGCTTTAGCCCCTGTACTTGTGCAAACCCTGTATTTATAGAACAGGCTCGATCGAAAACAGAGTATGCCTCGTGCTAGATGTCACTGTAAAGGGAACCGCTTACCGTCCAGATAGCGTCATTAGAGCTAACTGTTTCCCTGGAACGATACTATGCGTTTTTCCCCTTTATCCCATCGCTTTTTACTTGTGCTCGTTACCAGCATCGGTGCAGCGCTCTACAGTATGGCTGGGCAAGCAGCAGAGACAGTTGTACTCAAGTACGGCATTTTGCAGGAATCGATCTCCGTTGCAGAGCTATCAGCTTTTGCTGAGACGGGCACTCCTTCACCAGCGCTGGAAGCCTACATGAAACTAGCAGGCAAAAAACCAGAGGAAGTCCGGCATGCTTTGACAAAACAGATCGGTGTGAGCGGCATCGTGCTTGACCGTGCGTTAAACAACTTCTTGGGAGAGAAGCTGCTTGACGAGGTTGGCAAGGCAGTGCATCCGTCTGCTAATACTGCCAACCGACAAGCCTTACGTTCAGCCTTGGTACTGTCTGCCACTGACGATGGCAAGATTTCGCTGATGGAAGCAATCCAAAAATATCCCACTACTGAAGTCGAGGTCGAGGGCGATCGCTTAGTCAGCACCGCTCTCAAACTGAGTGACCTTGAAAGTGGCATTCGCAAAATTATGGGAGTGTTCAACCAGCTTTGATGTTGAGCGGTTAGCAAACCATAACTTGTAGGCTCGACTTGACTATCAGCCCTTCGCTGATCGGTGAGGACTACAAGTCGCACTACTATTTCTTTACGACCCTTAAAACTGCTTGGCAGCCCTTGAACTCGATCGTCTGCTCAGTATGCCAGCGTCTCTAGCGTCTCGCGCAGGTAATGACGCACCAGATGATCCAGGTTTAGCCCACTCAAACGACCATCTGTATTTCGCTCTAACTGCCACCGCTGAAATCCAGAACTAGCGGCGATCGCCTGCTTTAAGCTGTGCCAAATGTCAGAATCACCTGGCAGATAACTGAGCCGTTCTTTGGAAAGTCCTCCTGACTGGAAAACATCCTCAGAGGAGGAGTGGGAATGAGAGTCAGCCATAAACACCTCAGGAGGAAAAGACTTCCGAACAAGACGCTGATCTTGCATGTGCGATCGTTGAGGGCAAAAAGCAAAACTTAGCAGCGCCGACTTACTCATCTACAATAGCGTAGCTAGAAGTTTCGAGTGTGTCTGTCACGACATTCCAACCACAAATTCTCGCAAAAATCTATGGTTTGGTGTATGAAAATTTTGTGTGAGCTATAGCTGCCCCCACAGAGCTTAGGACATTGGGATCAAAGGGTGTGTGGGGGCAATGCCCCCAGCCAGGGGTTCCACCCCTGCACCCCGTCCTAACCAGAATGGCGAGGGCTATACAGACAAAAAGCGCCTACGTGCATCACCGAGGCAGAGACACAAATGCTGTTTCGTTGGTCATTTCAATTCATTCGCTTGCTCTTACTCATCAATAAGTGCCAGAAAAAATGCCAGAAAAAATGCCAGAGCATTGAAGGCAAAAGAGCCTACTCATTGCACTGCTGTTGATCCTTTTGCTAATTCTTCTACACAAGCCATACCAGCCAATGATTCCAGTTGAGCAAGCAGAAAAAATAATTTTAGAACTGGTGCAGCCATTGGATGCCGATCACGAGAGCGAAGTGGTGAGGTTGCTCACTGCCTCCGATCGCATTTTGGCAGGCAGCGTCACCAGTAAGCTGGATTTTCCCCACTGGGATAATTCTGCAATGGATGGGTATGCGGTGCGCTATGAAGATGTACAAGCTTGCTCTGTCGAGTCTCCGGTGACGTTAACGGTCGTAGAGGAAATTCCAGCAGGTTATCAACCACAGCGATCGATTGAATCAGGGCAGGCAGCACGCATCTTGACGGGCTCGGTCATGCCTACGGGCGCAGACACAATCGTTATGCAAGAAGAAACGCAGCGGGAGGGCGATCGCGTCACCATTTTGACGGCTCCTCAACAGCAAGCCTTCGTGCGTCACCGTGCTGCCTTTTATCGAGCAGGAACGCCCCTTCTCTCGACTGGACTGCGGCTGCAAGCGCCCGAAATTGCCGTATTAGCTGCTGCTCAGTGTGCTCAGGTAAAAGTCTATCGACAACCACGGGTGGCAATTTTATCGACGGGTGACGAGTTGGTTGGCATTGATCAACCACTCCAACCGGGTCAAATCGTAGACTCAAATCAGTATGCGCTAGCAAGTTTGGTAGCCCAAACAGGTGCCGTGCCGTTGCTCTTAGGAGTGGTGCCGGATCAACCAGAAGCATTAAGGGCTGCGATCGCTGCCGCGCTCGATCGCGCTGATATGGTGATTTCCTCCGGTGGCGTTTCGGTCGGCGATTATGATTATGTTGAAGACGTGTTGGCAGCCTTGAGCGGCACCATTCACATTCGCGCTGTTGCAATCAAGCCAGGCAAACCATTAACGGTTGCCACGTTTCCTCAACATGAAGCGGCAGCAATTCAACGGCGCAAGGAGGCAAGCGCTCTTGAAGGGATGGAGGGTTGGTCAGATACGCTAGAGACTTTGGGCAGGTCTAACCCACAGCTAACCGTCGATCGCCCGATCCTTTACTTTGGTCTCCCTGGCAATCCAGTTTCTGCGCTCGTCACCTTTTGGCGCTTTGTGCAGCCAGCCCTACGCAAGCAGGCAGGGCTACCTGAATCTGCCTGGGGACCAACCTTTGTCTCTGCAAAAACACGAGTAGAGCTACGATCGGACGGCAAGCGCGAAGCCTATCTCTGGGGAAAACTGCACCTAGCA
>JBBSHC010000074.1:0-9137 GCA_038253425.1 Leptolyngbyales cyanobacterium
GCACCTGTTTCACGAGCATGGTGGTGGCTACGGGGTCATTGGTTTTCGGGAGGCGTTTGCCTACAGTAGCAACACGTTCTTTTACCAGGTGGGTTTGGCAGCAGGACCCGAACAAATTTCCAAGTGGGCACATCGGCTTGGCATTGGCACGACAGACAATATGGGGTTAGAAGGTGGCAGCCACGGATTAGTGCCGACACCTGCTGAGAAAGAAAAGTTGTATGGCGAACCGTGGTACGGCGGCGATACGGTGAGCATGGCGATCGGGCAGGGTTTGGTGCAGGTCACGCCTTTAGAAATGGCAGTGATGGTATCGACGATCGCGAATGGTGGCAAACGTGTTAAACCCCATTTGTTGCTGTCGCAAACGGATACATCAGCCATACAGCCTGTAACAACGGGGCTTGATCCCGGCACGATCGCTATTATCAAAGCCGGACTTATCGCCGCTGTGCAACAAGGCACTGCCAGCCAACTAAACGATGGCTCAATTCCACTTACAGCAGGCAAGACGGGTACAGCAGAAGTGCCAGGGCAGCCCGATAACGCCTTGTATGTCGGGTTTGGACCCGTCAGCAATCCCCAAATTGCAGTGGCTGTAGTGGTCGAGAACGGTGGCTTTGGTGCGGTATCCGCAGTCCCGATCGCCCACGAAATCTATAAAACCTATTTCAAAGCTCACAGTAAGAAGTGAGGTAGCAGGGCAGCAATCCTACTGTACGACAGGGAGCATTCACTCTAGATGCTCCCTCTTTTTGTGGTGCTTTGTAGTGACAGCGCGATTGAATGCAGCCGAATGAATCTGCCTTATCTGCGATCGCTCCTCATCCCACCGCGGAAGCAAGCTACATCCCTCATCGCTCATTCTTTAGCCTTCCGCCCACGCTACATTTCACAGCCATAGTGCCCTATCCAAAGCCCCCTTTCTGTGCAGTCCCAGCGCTGCTAACTACTCACTGTCATACCTTGACAGATCTAAAGATTAATGGAGTCGGACCATAATCTATTGGTAAATCCTGACTTTTGTAGTTTTTGCAATTCTTAATAATTGCTTCTACTTTTCCTACGAAATCCACAGTGTTTCCACAAGTTTTTTGCGTCTTCTCCACACCTTCTCCACAGGTTATCCACAAGTTCAAGAAAGTTTTCCACAGACTGAACGCAGCAATCGGACTTTGCCGCCACGATCGACCAGGTGGGGACAACCGGGTGCAAGTTGCAAAAAACGGTTCCACTTCATGAAGCTATGTAACAAAAAACGGCTTCAACCCTCGATTCTCTCGTAAATCTTTTGATCGTCTAAAGCGGCTTGTAACATTTCGCAGCATTGACAATCCAGCTAAAGCAACTGCACAATGGGGCGACCTGCTTCAAAGCGCTCTGACCGATCGCTGGCAAAGACCCATCCTGTCTTGGTTACAGAAAGGGGTTGGTGCCAGCAAGGTCTAGTTTGCGCTGCTTTTGGCTGCTTAGAAAAGATCAGCCAGCAGGTAACCCATCCATTCACCCCGCCCAGGGATAGGGAAAGCCAAACTTTTTATGAACAGTACTGTTAGTCTTTTAGTCGAAGTTCCCGAAGTTCTGCACGATTCGCTCAAGCATTATCTCGAAATCCGCCCTGATTGGGATCAAGATCGGGTGTTTACGGCTGCGTTATCGCTCTTTTTGCTGCAAAATCGCAGCGCCGACCCCTCGCCCGAAAAGCAAAACCATCGGCAAGCGTCGCGTATCTACCTGGATGCGTTGTTCAAGCGTCCCATTGGTCAAAACAACTAAGCCAGGAATGTGGTCGATCGCACACGTCCCTGTAAAGACACCTGCTCAGTGGTCGGTCGTGGCACAAGCGCCTGAACAATTGCCAATCTACCGTTGCGATGCCTTTCACCCAACCCAAGCACTATGGCTTATCAGATCTCAGCGACGAAGCTTCAGGCGTATAACCGTTGCCCCTACGCCTACTACCTTCGCTATGAACGTAAGGTCACAACCAATGAGTTTTTTGGGTCAGCCGCGTTGGGTGTGGCTCTCCATCAGGCGCTTGCCCAATGTCATGGGGATTGGCACTACGAACAACCACTACCTGACTTACGCTGGGTGCATCACTGTTGGCGGCAGCATTCTACCGAGTTGAGTGCCAATCAAGTTTTGGAAGGGTTTGAAATCCTGGAAAATTACTACTACCGCTTCATTGCTGATGAGGTTGCCTTAACGCAGCCCTTGGCGGTGGAAGGTAGAATTCAGGGCTTTTTGCAAGTCGAAAATTTGGAGTTTCTGATTACTGGTCGGTACGATCGCGTTGATTTTGTCTCAGATGGCTTAGAGCTAATCGACTATAAATCCAGCCGCGAAACCAAGTTGCCAGATCCGACGGCAATGGATGTGCAAATTGGGCTTTACTATGTAGCGTTAGAGCAAACCTATCATCAAAGCCTGAAATACCTCAGTTTGCTCTTTCTGCGCTCTGGTGAAAAAGTTCGCTTTGAGGCAACGACAGAGCACAAACAGCGCGTAGAAGCCATGATTGGTAATCTGGCAGTGCGGTTGCGCTATGACCGTGGCTGGGAACCCACACCTGGAAATCAGTGCGATCGCTGCACGTTTGCCCGTTACTGTCCGGCAGTCAGCGCCAATCCAACACCCCTACCAGAAAGCCAATCAAAGCGACAGCTTCAGTTAGCGTTAAACCTCTAAAGCTTATTAGTAACCCGTCAATGTTTGTGATTTCATTGCTACGACAAATTGGGGCTGTGCTTCGACTACGCTCAGCACTCTAAAAACTGGGTTTGACTGCGCTCAGCACTCCAAAAACGGTGCTTTGAGCGGAGCCGAAAACCGTCTACCAGTGTCAATTTTTTATAGCCTCTTAGAAAAGATTGCCTCTTGTGCCAAGTTTTAGTGAGGTGGTGTGGTGCCAACGTCTGACAAAAGGATGATGCACTTCATTCAGAACCAGCTTTAAAGTCATTCACTGATACAGTCAACCGTCAAAGCGAGTCTCTTCAAAAGACAACCTACTGAATCACTGCGTATAAAGGCATTGGCATGGAAAAGCGAGCACTTGGAACATCGGGCATTCACATCACACCCATCATTACGGGTACCTGGCAGGCAGGTAAAAGTCAGTGGGTTGGAGTTGAAGATGCAGAAACGATCAAAGCCATTCGGAGCGCTTTTGACGCCGGAATCACGACGGTTGATACGGCTGAGGTTTATGGACAAGGGCACTCGGAACAGGTGGTTGCAGAGGCACTGTCTGACGTGCGGGATCAGGTGGTTTACGCCACGAAAGTCTTTGCCAACCATCTTAAATACGATCAGGTGATTGCTGCTTGCGAAGGCTCCCTCAAGAATTTGCAAACAGATCGCCTTGATCTGTACCAAATCCATTGGCCCTCTGGTGCCTTTAAAAGTGAAGTGGTGCCGATCTCTGAAACTATGCAAGCGCTGAATGACCTGAAGCAGCAGGGCAAAATCCGGGCGATCGGAGTGTCTAACTTTTCGCGATCGCAGTTAGAAGAAGCAACTCAGTATGGGCGGATCGATAGCCTACAACCGCCTTATTCTCTGTTCTGGCGCTACGTTGAAAAAGAGACCGTGCCGTACTGCGTCGAGCATAAAATATCGATCATCGCCTATTCATCCCTCGCGCAAGGGCTTCTAACAGGCAAGTTTGGAGCCGACCACACCTTTCCCCCCGAAGATAACCGGGCAAAGAACAAGCTCTTTCAGGGTGAGAACTATGCTCATGCTCAGGAGGCGTTAGCCAAACTTCGTCCGATCGCCGATCGCTATCAAACTAGCCTCGGCAATTTGGCATTGGCATGGCTGATTGCTCAACCGCAAGCAAACGCGATCGTGGGTGTGCGAAATGCAGCGCAAGCAGTGGAAAACGCCAGCGCAGGCAACCTGCAACTTACGCCCGCCGACCTGGCAGAAATCGACCAGATCGGACACATTGTGACCGATTCTCTGGACGATAACCCCCTGATGTGGAACTGGGGCTAGGCTAAAAACGATGCTCGTCGATCGCCTGGATCATCTGGTGCTTACAGTTCGGAGTGTGCAGGCAACCTGTGAGTTCTACACACGCGTTTTGGGATTGGAAGTCATTACATTTGGCGACGATCGTAAAGCGCTACGCTTTGGCAAGCAAAAAATCAACCTGCATGAAGCGGGCAACGAGCTTGAACCAAAAGCCCTGGCTCCTACACCAGGAGCAGGCGATTTTTGTTTCATTATCACCACGCCTTTAGAAGCCGCGATCGAGCAGATCCAGTCCTGCGGTGTTGCGGTCATTGCCGGACCCATCATGCGGACAGGCGCGATCAGTTCCATCCGTTCTATTTACTTGCGCGATCCCGATGGCAATTTAATTGAACTTGCCAGCGATCGCCCAGAGGATGGCAGGTGAGGGGTTTCCGTCACTGGTACGGGTGCCGCTAACAAGTAATGCTAGAAACCATTGACTACGGCTGCTTGTTGGCTGGCTCCGTTCTAAGTTGCTGGCGTCATTAAACTAAAGATGATTTTGGGGGTGGAGAGGGTGGAACCCCCTGTCTGAGGGCAGCACCCCCAAACCCCTCCCTCACAATTAATTGTGGCTACCTACTTAAAAATAGTTTTCCAGGCATCGACAGTGCCTTTCCCAATTTCAATATCTTTTGTTTTGCCGTTCTCCCACATCAGCCGGATTCTCATATTGCCCGGAGGCGCACTAGCAAGCGCAATGGCTAATTCAGCCGTGACAGGTCCATCTTCATAGGTATAACGCTGACCATTCACCGCAAACAAAATCGCTTTTGGCGTGTCATCGAAGCGGGTGTATTGGTAAATTGGCTCCTGCTCAGAGTAGCGCTCCTCAAACCGTTTACCCTTTCGATTAATCCAACGACTGCGCCAAACGGTTGTATAACCAACAACATCTGAATCATAAGAGGTATAGGTAGCACGAATTCCGCCCGTTGACCAACTTGTAACGAACGTAAAACCGTGGTCAGATGGGTCGAAATTCTTGTCATAAACGACGGTGCCATCGAAGGGATCATTCACAACTTTTGACCATTGCACCTTAGCGTTTCCCTCGATCGGTGCGGGTTGAACAGCGATCAACGGTGATGCTATGCCTAGAGTTAAGCCAACGGTGAATCCCAACCCAACTCATTTTTTGTTCATCTCAATTTATCTGAATGCTATGAGCGATGACCGCATGACCTACACTTTGTTCGTGTCGTCATTTAATCTTTACGAGCGTTGCAAGGACGATCACGGAAAGTTGGCTCAAAAGAGACACAAATGTGAGCGATTTAGCTTGAAACCCGATTGCGTTTCAACGCTGGCTATGCCCTTGTAAATCGCACTGTCAGTGTGAACCCAGGCGGTGTCAAGCAATGGCACTGCTACCACGGTAAAAACCGCTTTTCTGGCAGAGACACTCAAGCGAACCAGGCTTACTAACGTGGATCGCGTTTGATTTCCTTGTGCTGGAATGATGGTCAAGTTTAGCAGCCCACTTTTGTATGACTTCAAGCAAAGAAATTTGCATTTTTCTAAAAAGCAATCTATATTTTCAGGTATTAAGCAATGTTTGATTTTTAAAACTTAATTTAGACTGGAACGTCTTTTTATGGTAAAACGATCGTTCCAGGCATCACCCACAGGCATTCAACAACTTGAGTTTGGACTAGTTGTGTAAAGAAAGGCAGTCAATGAGAGCCACCGACTGCCGTAAGGTCAATGAGTATCAATCAACATTGACCCTATGGTTTTCAACCAACTTCAGGACTTTCGCCAAACGTTGTACAACACCTTGGGCAACGCCAGGGATGCCCTGTTTGATCTGATGGATGCGGTGCTGGTGAGTGCATGCCTCGTGTCCTTTGTCAGTTTGTCGCAAAGTCGAGTCTTTCGCCGGGAGTGGTCAAGCGTCTACGCTGCCCTGCGCGATAGTGGACTGCCGCGTGCGAAGGTGCTGAAGCTATTGGTCAAGGAGCTTCCCACCGCGAAACAACCCGTGCTGGCAGGGGATCTGAGTCGATGGACCCGCCCTGCGGCGAGGACCTTAAAAGACCGCAGCTTTAGCGGAGGAGAGGGCAGTGCCATCACCGTTGGACACAGTTACAGTACCTTAGCCTGGATACCCGAAGCGAGTGGCAGTTGGGCCTTACCGTTACGCCACGAGCGGCTCACGAGTTTTGAGACCCCCGCCAGTCGAGCGGCATTCCAACTCAAACAAGTGACACGCCACCTGTCAGTGCGACCGTTAGCTGTGTATGACCGAGGCTATGGCAATGCCAGTTTTGTCAAGCAAACCGCAGCGGTTGAGGCGGACTTGTTGCTGCGATTGGCGTCGAATCGCTGTGTGTATGGTGCCTCTCCAGCGTATGGCGGACGAGGGCCACCGTTCAAGCACGGGCACAAGACGAAGCTGAATGACCCTGAGACCTGGAGTGTGCCCACCGAGACCGTTGCGGTCGAAGATGCCAAACTGGGACGGGTGCGGGTGACGCGCTGAAGTCATTACCATTTCCGCCAGTCCGCTCAGCGTCCAATGGAGATGCTTCGGGTCGAAGTGCTGGAGACAACCGAGGGGAAGCGCCGCTTGAAGCCGTTGTGGCTGGCCTGGTTAGGGCAGACGATGCCACCGTTAGACACCCTTTGGCTCAGCTACTGACGTCGCTTTACGGTGGAACATTGGTATCGCTTTGCCTTTCTTGAATGCCCCTTAGGGCTATAGCGACGGTTATATGGGACACAACCTCAGTTCAGTTCCCTGCCCGCGACCGAACGCTGGAGCGACCTGATGCCGTTGCTGAGTTGGCAACTATGGCTGGTGCGCGAGGACTGTAGCGACCATCCTTTGCCCTGGCAATCACCTCAGGTGGACCTCTCTCTAGGTCGTGTTGCTCAAGCGTTTGCCAGCATTCTTGCAGCCATTGGTACCCCTGCCTCTGCGCCCAAACGGCGCGGTAAAGCCCCTGGACGGGCACAGGGAGACCGACCCTCTCCGCGTCCTCGCTATCCGACGGTAAAAAAACGAGCCTCCAAACGTAAAAAATCCGAGCTAGCCCCTACAGCGTCTGACGCAGTGGTCGCTTAGGGTCGAGACAATTGGCTGCTGATGTCTTTTGTTCAACTGCTATGAGCGGTTGAACCCATTTTTCATGTCATCTTGTTGGGTAACATGGGAAGCCAGTTAGTCCAAACTCAAGCAACAAACAAAACGAGCCTTTGCTCTTAAGGCTACCGTGTATACACAACTTCCCCTTAAACTATTTGAATCAGATTGGAGTGCAGAAAATGATGGAAAACCCCATTCTCATCCATGCCCAACAGTGCAAAGGAGCAGCGTTTGGCGATAAACGGCTGGAAAAAAGGGGGTGGCATTGTATGAGGCAATTTGTGAGCACCAATCGGTGAGTATTCGCCAGCTTAGCCAGGATTGGGCAGAACAGATGGGATACTACCGCTTTTTAGACCATGAGCAAGTGAGTTGTGGGGAATTGACTGGGAGTTTGAGAAGCCATTGTCAGCAACAGGTAGACGGGTTGCAGGTGTTGGCGATTAGTGATAGCAGCGAGCTTAACTTACAAGCTCATGTGGGGCGCATCAAACCGGAGGGTTTAGGAGTGGTCGGCAATGACCAGGACTTAGGGTTTTTCATCCATCCAACTTTGGTGTTGAATGCAGAGAGTGGATGTCCCCTGGGCATCAGTGATGTCCAACTGTGGAGTCGTCGCCCCGAACGTCCAGACAAGCAAAGCCGACGCTACAAAGCACTGCCGATCGAGGAAAAAGAATCTTTCAAGTGGTTGGAGTCAGCAGCAAGCAGCCAACGCTGCTTCGAGCAAGGTGGGGCAACCCTGGTCACCTCTATCGGTGATCGAGAAGCCGACCTCTATGAAGAATGGAGCCAGGTTCCCCAGACTCGAACGCATCTGCTGCTTCGAGCCTGTCGAGACCGTTGCTTGGCAGGGATACCCCAAACTCTATTTGCTTACCTGAGTGAGCAACCTTGTGTCGGCACCTCCGCTTTTAGCGTCATGGCAGACCCGCGCAAAGGGCGCACCTCACGGGAGGCGTTGATGTCGGTGCGCTCTGTTCAGGTGCCGCTGCAACGCCCCAAGCGACTCAACGGCACAGACTATCCGCCTTCAGTCACTCTTTATGCCGTTGAGGCTAAAGAAATCAATCCACCCCTGGGACAATCGCCTGTCCCTTGGCGGTGGCTCACCACCCACTCTGTGGTCTGCCTTGCACAAGCCTTACAAGTGATGCGCTGGTACAGTTGGCGGTGGCGCATTGAACAACTCTTTGCCACGCTCAAGCAAGGGGGATTGGACTTGGAAGCCACTCAACTGGAAGCGGGCAAAGCCATTCAATGTCTCTGCGTACTGGCACTCTCTGCTGCGGTGCGCGTGCTTCAGTTGAGTGAAGGACGCCAGGATCAAACTCAAGCTGCAACCGTCGTGTTTTCTGAAGCACAGCAAGAGTGTTTGAGCCAACTTGCCCCAACCCTCAATGGTCGTACAGTTAAACAACAAAACCCCCATCCCCCTCTAACCTTGGCTTGGGCAACGTGGCTGATTGCTCGCTTAGGAGGATGGTCGGGATTTCAAAGCCATCGTCCTCCAGGAATCAGCACTCTCTTCAAGGGCTTACAACAGTTTGATGCCCTCTTTCGAGGTTGGTCTTTGGCTTATGCCTGAGATATGTATACACGGTAGGCTCTTAAGGGGTGGACGCAGGAAAAGCTGGCGGGTGAAGTGAACTTAAAAACCCGTCAACCCATTTGGCGGTTTTTTACTGGACAGCCCGTTGATCGTCAAATTTTTTTAGAAATTTGTTCTGTGCTGGAGTTGGATTGGCATGAGGTGGCGATCGAGCCTCCGGCAATTTTTCTGAAAACCGATGGGTTATCGCGCGTGACCGCTATCGATGCCCTAGTACAACAGGTGCGATCGCGCCGCCAGGATAAGATTCAAGACCAGTGCGGCATTCTGCAATTGTTGAATATGAGTTTACTCAGATCTTGCAGCATTCTCGATAAGCCGAATCTGGCAGAGGTTTGAGAGTAATTTCAAAGCCATATTGCGCTGCGATACTGGTTCGAGCTTGGATAAGTTTTATAGCCTATTTCA
>JBBSHC010000075.1:0-9122 GCA_038253425.1 Leptolyngbyales cyanobacterium
CACTGGCCTCCATCGTTAAGCCAGGACCGCAGGCGATCGTGTGATATGCATCTAGATCGACGTCATCGGGTAGCTGAGTGATTGCCCCCGTTTTCGATTCAGGACATCCTACGACCAGGGCTTCTGGTAGTTGAGCTGTAAGAATTGGTTTTAACGAATCAGGGACCGCGATCGACAACATACCCACGCCGCTGGCACGTGCGCCCAACCCTGTCAGCAATGCACCACCTGCATAGCGGCGAGAGCCACAGATCAACAGCACATGTCCCATTTTGTACTTATAGGTGGTAGCTGGACGTACTAAAGGCAAGTGAGCGATCGCGTGGGCTTGCGTGATGCGTTGAATCGGCGACAAGTGAGCCAACACAGCCTGCACATCTGCTAAGGGTAGGTCGAAATCAATCAATTCAACCGTACCAGCATACTCAAGCGCTTGATCCTGCAATAACCCTTGTTTCCACAAACCCAGGCAAAGGGTATGAGTTGCCCGTACCGCCACTCCAAGCACCGCTCCAGTATCAGTATGCAGCCCTGACGGAAGGTCAATGCTAATCACAGGCTGAGACCATTGATTGACCTGATGAATGGCAGTGGCAATATCATCTTTGAGCGATCGCTCCAATCCAAAGCCAAACAAACCATCCACCAGAACATCGCAAGTTTGGAGTGCCTGTACTTGCTCTACAAAGGGAATGCCCAGACTTTTGCAGTAGCGGCAATGTTCAGCCGTTAACTCTTTGAGTTTCGCAAAGGGGCAGTAAATAAAAATAGCGTAGCCCCTGAAATGCAGTTCTCGCGCTACTACCAGCGCATCCCCACCGTTGTGTCCGGGTCCTACCAAAATGCCAATCGATTGACCTAGTTCGGGATAAAGCGCCTCAATCCGTCGAGCAATCAGCCCAGCAACCTTTTCCATTAAGGCTGCAATGGGCATTCCTGCTGCAAACAGTCGCGCCTCCATCTGCCGCATCTGGTCGGCAGTAACAACGATCTGCTGTATTGATTGGCTTCGGACAGTAGCTTTGGTCACAAGAGTGAAACGGGGTTGAAGTTTAGAGGTTAGCTGTGGGGCATGAGCGCAAAAGCACGACCCATGAACCAATACTTTTAGCTCAGAACTCAACGTCAATACTTCTACCGACCGTAGTAAACTCGCGCATCAAAACCACCGCCATTGAGAAACTGACTAATCTTTTTAGCATCTTCATGCTCGGCAAAGGGTCCGATTTCTAGATGTGGACCTAACGGTGCATCCTTCTGCTGAATTGCTTCTTGACGAATTCCCATCCGCACAGCCTGGTTAGCTAAAGCGGGTAAATCATCGCGGCTACCGGGGATGATCACAAGGTAGTGGCTCGTCTGGGCAAGGCTTGGGGATGCATTGAGGGTTGCTATGTCTGCCATAATGCCCTGAGACCTTAAAGCAGCAACTTGCTGCTGAGCACTGGCTTCGTTATTAAAAGTACCCGCCTGAATGATTGACCGTCCTTGATAGGGTTGTACTGATGCTGTTGGTTCGATCAATCGCACCTGTTGCAAAAGGTAGGGGCTGTCGCCATTGACGTAAACCACATAGCGCCCTTCTATGTTTCCCTGACGATTGATGGGCGCTAGAAAAACAGTTTCTCCACCAGCACCAATAGCTGAATTGTTAAACGATGGTACAGTCGTCAGGTCAGGCACCGACACATTAGGCGGCGGCGGCAGTGGAATAACCTGCTGCGCTTTACTGGATGTTGCGATCGCCAAGAGTGCGATCGCTCCACCACCAATCAAACTCGATCGCACACTCTGGCAGCGGCTTATGTCTTGCGTTGACAGTGATTGTATCCGCAACCGTCCAAAAAGTTGTGTCCACCCAGACTGCTGATTAATCGCCATAGTGAAGACCCCGCACGGCATCGTTTTTATGTCAGCCATGTTACACGCAGAATGCACAGACGGCGTAAAAGCGGTAAAGGATACCTTGTAAGATACCTCTACCGCTTTTACTGCTTGTTACTCCCGTTATGCGCAACCCATAACCAGAGCTATATAGGTGGCAACTTTAACCATCCGCTATTACAAACGCGTTGGGGCTTTGGGAGTCAACACGTTAGCGCTGAATGTTGTTAGCGCTAACGTGTTGACTTGGTTGACTGAAAGAAGCAAGCTGCTTTCCACCAATGACTCCCAAAAACGTCCAAAATCGTTCTATGCAAGTTGCTGTAATTCACGCTCAAGCAAGCTGATCAAGTTCTGGTCACCCTTGTCGCGGGCGACTTGAAGGCGATGTTGCAGCTTACGATCAAGGCTGTCACGGTGAGTGTTGATGGTTTCTGTACGAAGCGAGTGCTTCCACTGAGGCAGTTTACTTGTTTTCGCAGCCACGGTCAGCTCATTCCAACCATTCAACGCGTACGCAACCCCACGATACATCAAGGGCGCGATCGAATGATGGACAGTCTCATTCGCTACTGCGTTGGGGTCTACAAAATACGTTGCGCCTCGGTAGCTCAAGTTAAATGCGGGTCTGATTTCATGAGCAACAGCCTCTTCCCGAACCGTTCCGATCGCACGGGGAGAGTAGTCGTAATGTACACCACGGTAGGTAAGTTTCATAGTATTCGCCTCTTGGTTAACTGCGTAGTTTGGAGTGAGATGAGGCGCGTTCCTTCGGGACTTCTCCCTACTTCCGTCTTCCGAGCGCTTTGAATTTTATCGGTAAGATGAACGATTTATTTTATATCTGTATTATAAGCTACAGAATTGAGCAAAATCATAAGTTTGTTAGAACTTTATATAAGCATGTAGAGCAGTCTGCGAGGGCACCGAATGCATTAAGTTTCTTTAGCCTCAATCGCGATCGCAGGCGGTTAAAGGCGAACTTACGTTGGCAGCAAACCCTTTGTAGCAAGCCATTCGCGGTTAAACAGTTTGGACTGGTAGCGGCTACCCCCATCACAAAGAACCGTAACGATCGTGTGTCCCGATCCCATTTGTTTTGCTAGAGCGATCGCGGCTCCTACATTAATGCCCACAGAGCCACCCATAAACAGCCCATCTTTTTCCAGCAGTTGATAAATGACTCGTACAGCTTCAGCATCCTCAATTTGAATCGCATCATCAGCCGGGGCACCTTCCATATTGGCAGTCACGCGGCTGTTGCCAATACCTTCGGTGATCGAACTACCCTCTGCTTTTGGTTCGCCTGTTTTGACGTAGCTATAGAGTCCACTGCCCATTGGATCAGCAAGGACACATTGAATCTGCGCATTCTTCTCTTTTAAAAACAGAGAGACTCCCGCATAGGTGCCGCCCGTGCCTGTTGCAGTTACCCAGGCATCAAGCTTGCCCTCCGTCTGCGCCCAGATTTCTGGTCCCGTCGTCATGTAATGAGCATCACGATTTGCGAGATTGTCAAACTGGTTAGCCCAAATCGCGTTCTCCATCTCGGAGGCGATTTTGCCAGAAAGCCTGACGTAATTATTTGGGTCTTTGTAGGGCACTGCTGGCACTGTACGCACGTCAGCACCCAAGGTTCGCAGCAGGTCAATCTTTTCGGGGGACTGGGTTTCAGGGATAACAATCAGGCATTTGTAGCCTTTAGCGTTGCAGATATGTGCCAACCCGATGCCTGTATTGCCCGCCGTACCTTCAACAACAGTGCCTCCCGGTTTCAGCAATCCTTTTGCTTCGGCATCTTGAATGATCTGCAAGGCTGCCCGGTCTTTGACAGAGCCGCCGGGGTTGAGAAATTCTGCTTTCCCTAAAATTTCGCATCCTGTTTCGTCACTGAAGCTGTTTAACCGAATTAACGGTGTGTTGCCAACAGCGTCGATGAAGCCACGCTTGATATCCATGCTGCAAACTACCTGGTGATTCCCTATAAAGATTTTGGCGCATTGCAGCCAAACTAAGGCTCTTCTTTTAGACGCAGAGCGATCGCTTCTGTCCTGCCACGTAGATTGCAGAATGTTAACAACGCGTTCGCAGCAGTTAGCGTCGCACTGTAAAGCCATACAGTAGACCAGTCAATCACTGGTTTTGGGAAGGCTTAATTCAACATAGAGCGTGGGCAATACATTTTAGACAGACGCTTGTTGACGTTGATAGAGAGACCAGTACAAGCCCTTACTTTGCAGCAGGTCGTCATGGGTACCTTTCTCAACCAGAACGCCCTTCTCTAAAACCACAATCAAATCAGCCCGTTTTAAAGGAGCAAAGCGATGGGCAATCAAGAAGACCGTGCGGTTTTGTGAGACTTTTTGAATGTTTTGCAAGACTTGCTGTTCTGTTTCTGCGTCAAGAGCGCTCGTTGCCTCATCCAGTACCAGGAGTGGTGCATTTGAGAGAAACAGACGTGCGAGGGCGATCCGCTGGCGTTGTCCACCCGATAACGCCGTGCCCCGTTCGCCAACGCTGGTTTCATAGCCGTGTTGCAAGTCACTAATAAAGTCGTGGGCGACAGCGAGTCGGGCTGCTTCCACTACTTGTTCAGCGCTAATATCGGGATGCCCCAGGCTGATATTTTCTAGCACTGACCCATTAAACAGAAAGTCTTCCTGCAACACGACGGCAACCTGCTGTCGCAAAGAGGCAAGGTCGGCGCTCTTGATATCAAAGCCATCAATCAAAATGCGACCCGATTCAATCGGATAAAGACGCTGAATGAGCTTGGAGAGGGTACTTTTGCCAGAGCCACTCCGCCCGACGACGCCCACCAGCATTCCTGGCTGTACGCTGAAGGAAATGCCACGCAGCACGGGTTCCTGGGTGGGCTGATAGCGGAAAAAGACCTGATCAAACGTTACTTGCCCTTGCAAGGGTGGGAGTACCAGTCCAGACCCAGCTTCTGCTTCGGGAGCCGTATTGAGGATATCACCAATGCGATCGACGGAGAGTAGCACTTGCTGAAGATTCTGCCAAAGCTGCACCAGGCGCAATAAGGGACCAGTCATCCTGCCAGAGAGCATCTGAAAAGCGACCAACTGACCGATCGTTAGCTTCTGGTCAATGACGAGTTTGGCACCGACCCACAGGATAATCAGGTAGGAAAAGTTGGTCAGAAAATCAGCGATATTGTTGCTGATGTTGGAGGTGGTAGATGCTTTGAAGCCTGTGCGGATGAAGCGAGCAAAAAGACCTTCCCAGCGATCGCGGGCAACCCGTTCAGCCGTATGCGCTTTGACTGCCTGAATGCCTGTGACTGTCTCAACTAAGAAAGACTGACTATCGGCACTGCGGTTAAAGGTTTCGTTCAGCCAGTTCCGCAAAATGGGTGTTGCCGTGAGGGTCAGCAGCGCAAACAAGGGCACTACTGCCAGCGAGACCCATGTGAGCGGAATGCTGTAGGCGAACATAATCACCAAATAAACCACCGCAAAAACAGCGTCTAAAATTACTGTTAACGCGGTGCCAGTGAGAAATTGCCGAATGTTCTCAAGTTCCTGCACACGAGCCACGGTGTCACCCACCCGACGCGCTTCAAAGTAAGACAATGGCAAGCGCATCAAGTGCCGGAACAGTTGAGCAGAGAGGCTCAAATCGAGCCGCCGAGCCGTATGGGTAAAGATAAAGAGGCGCAAAATACCTAGCCCCGACTCAAACAGCGCCACGCCCAACAAGGCAAGTGCCATCACATCGAGCGTCGAAATGCTGCCCTGCACCATCACACGATCGATGACCACCTGCGTAATAACGGGTGTAGCGAGACCGAGGATTTGCAGGGTAAAGGATGCCAGCAGTACCTCACCGAGCAAGGTGCGGTAATTCCAAATGGCGGGTAAAAACCAGGCAAGGCTAAATTTCTCTTGCTTTTGAATCTGGTCAATTTGCCAGAGTTGCCCATCCCAGACGTTTTCGACCAGCGCACGCGGCACACTTTCACAGGTGCGACCTGGATTAAGTGGATCGGCAACAATTAAGCGATCGCCTCTAACCGCATACGCCAGCACCCAGTGCGTAGCTGTAGCCTTCCTGTCTGCTTGAGCAGATCTTGGTAAGATCAAGCCTGATGACGCTTGCTCATTACTTGGGTCGCTGCTGGAGCCACCTTGCCACTGCATCAGTGCAGGCAACCCTAGCTGCCGGAGATTGATCCAGGATGTCTCTACGCGCCGTAGTTGCAGTCCCAGTTTTTCGGCGGCTTCTACGACCTCTGCCGATCGTTGTCCTCTCATTTGCCGCTGCACCCACTCTAACTGGGCAGGTATCTGTAAATGGCTGGCTGCCATTGTCAAACAAGCGGCGGCTGTATTAACGCCTGCAACAAAGGGGAACCCAGAGACAGGCTCAGGTGTGTCGGTCGTTTTGGGTAAATAGCGATTGCGTTGTAGTGACCAAAATTTTTCTAGATCGGCTGAAAAGAGTTGATCCCAAAGGGCAACATTCCATTGGGCAATGAGAACATCCTTGTCAGCAGCGCGCGCCTTCCAAAAACCTGGAAGCTCTAAGCGATCGCCGAGCCAATCACCTTTTTTGAGCATGGTTGATGGACCGTCCTCAGGCACCAGACGTACTTTGCCCGCAACCACTAAGAGCTGACTACCAGGCTCGTCGGTAGACCAGAGCATATCCCCTAAGCTAAAGCGACGAATCGTTGCGGCTTGCTTAAATTGCACTTGCTGGTCGGGGCTAAGAAAGCAGAGGGGGGGAAGGTCCCAGGGTAAATCGGTCGTTAGCTCGTTAGCAATCATTCGTTCACCTGCAACTTGACGGTCATGGTCTGAATTTTTTCGGTCAGCCAGCGCTCAAACAACTCACTTTGCATTGCCTGCCGTAATTGTTTGTCTTCTAATGTTGCAGGCAGAAATTGCTCTACACGAAAAATAGCCCAAAACTTTTCAAATGCCAATGGTCCAACCAGGTCTCCCGGATTGGCAGAATCGATCGCCGATCGTAAGGTGTCGGGCAAGGTGCCACGGCTAACCGGACCCATCATGCCATTGGCTACTCGTTCGTCGGCAGTCGAATATTCCCGCGCCAGTTGCTCAAAACTAGCCCCTTCCGTAATCTGGCTGTACAGTTCTTCCGCTAATTCTTTACTTGCTACGACAATCCGCGACAGCGCCACTCGATCGAAGAAAACCTTACGCTCAATAAAGTGTTCTTGCAGTCGATCGTCCGTCACTTGTGCCTTGAGTTTTTCAAGCTTAAAGCTACTCGCAATTTGGCTGTGAAACTGCTCGTAACTCAAACCATTTCGGTTGAGCCACTCCTGAAAGACATTGCCGTCTGTAAGCTGCTGCTGTAGACGAAAATCGATGACTGATTGCTCCACGATCGCAGGGCTAAGCTCAATATCTTGCCTGGTTTCCAATTCACGTTCTAGAACATACTGCCGCAGGATATCGCCCACAAAGGCTTGCAACTTCCCTGCTGCTTGCAGATAGCGTAGGCACTCCCGCAAAGAGAGAGGCTGTTCATCAACGATCAACAAAGCTTTGGATTCCATGGAGTAACCAAGTCTATAGGGTCTAGAGTTTGTAGTTGTTGCCAGCGTTCACAATTACGATACCGAAAATTACACACTTGTCTTGTGAACATTCGCAGTATTACAGGCGGCATAACTGGAGTCTTGAATGCAGTTCGCTGTTAGAGCAAGGACTCTCCGCATTTCTTACTACACAGGTGCGCACTGTCTTCAGCAAAAAATTACATTAACCCGCATAATTGTGAACGCAGCGTAACGATTGTTAGTGTACCGTTGCAGTGATGGCTCAAGCTTCAGTAGCTTAACTAGCCCAAGGTTAAGTAAGGGTTAAAGTACCGCTCAAGCAGCGAAGCGAACGATCGCTGTGTGATTGTCAGCAGCTATACCGTGCAAAACCGAGTCATTTTTTGCCTGTACCGCCTTAAACTAGAGAGCAAGCGACGACCTTAGCCAATTTATGCTGACACTTTACGCGCTGTCCTATCATTCATTTAGCTTCACCCTGGCTTCTTATTAGTACCCATTTGAGGTGAGTTGCTTTACACGTCCTTTCTTTACACGTCCTTTAAATATCTACGCTAAGATCTTAAATAGATCTAAACTCCGACCGGAGAACCGGAGTTTGGTGGCATCATAGTAAACTGGCAAAATGTATCTAATGTAACTTACAGGAAAGGCGCTCATGTCTCTTCAATTAGGCGATACCGTCCCCGACTTTACTCAAGAATCCAGCGAGGGTCCCATTGATTTTTACACATGGGCAGGTGATAGCTGGGTCGTTCTCTTTTCGCATCCGGCTGATTACACGCCCGTTTGCACCACTGAACTAGGCGAAGTCGCAAAGCTAAAGCCTGAGTTCGACAAGCGCAATGTGAAGGTCTTAGCACTTAGCGTTGACCCACCTGATTCTCATCAAGGTTGGATCAAAGACATTAACGAGACGCAAAATACAACTGTTAATTACCCGTTACTAGCAGACGCCGATCGCAAAGTGTCTGACCTGTACGGCATGATTCATCCAAGTGCTAATGCAAAGGTGACAGTTCGTACAGTGTTTGTCATTGATCCCCAGAAAAAACTGCGGCTCACGCTGACCTACCCACCTAGCACCGGACGCAACTTTGATGAAATTCTTCGAGTCATTGACTCGTTGCAATTGACCGACAACTATGGTGTTGCCACACCCGTAAATTGGAAAGATGGCGATGATGTCGTGGTTGTACCTTCGATTTCTACCGAAGAAGCAAAACAGAAGTTCTCCAAGGGGCTAACCGAAGTAAAACCTTACCTGCGGATGACACCTCAACCGAACAAGTAGCGTTTAGCTGTTGCGCTTTAATATTGGGGGTGGGCAGTGCTCACCCTCTTTTTTGTGAGACGCATATTGAGTTGGAAGGTGCTTGGCGATCGTGTCTCTTTTACTGAACCTCATCCGGCTCAGGCTCTATACCAAGCAATTCTGCTTCAGAGACCCCTAAGGAACGAAGCCTTTCCTTCAGTTGCGCCACCTGTGACTCCGCCCGCTCCGCTCGTTGGCGTTCTTGTTCTGCTTGTGCCTCTGCTTGCTGCCGCGATAGTACCTCGTCTCGAAGTGCTTGCGCCAGTTCGTGAGAGACCATAAGCTTCTCTCCGGTATCTTCCCGGTACATAGCAAGTCGCTGCCCATCCACAGCCACGCGAAGCTGTAACGGCTCAAGGCGCTGATCGG